>JAUSIH010000112.1 GCA_030648205.1 Dehalococcoidia bacterium
AAGGTCCCGAACGGGGACGAGCTGTCCCGTCCTGAAGAGCTAGGGTTCCTGGACCGCCTCCTGAACCTGCTGCACCGCCTTTTCCCCGGCTTTGTCCCTGCAAAAGAAGCAACTCAGCCCGCGGACACCCCGGACGCCCTGTACGCGGGCCGCATTGACCTGGTCATCTCGGCGGAGGACGCCTGGGGCAGGCTGGAGCGGATTCTGACGGGGCTGGCGAGCCTGCGCGGCGCGCAGGTGCACGGCCTGTACAGCGGCCCGCGCGGCGAGCAGACCGTGTCCCTGGAGATGGACGTGCCCGCCTCCATCAAGGACATCCAGGCCGCCGTGCCGGACCTCAAGGAGATTCGCACCATTTCGTCCCACAAGGGCGTCACGCGGCTGGCGGTGAGGATAACGTAACCTGACCCTGACAGGGCGGATACCTCATCCCCTGCCCCCTTCTCCTATGAGGAGAAGGGGAACGTGTTTAGGCCGGGGGACACCCCCAGACCCCCGGCGGGGGCCGTGCCCCTGCACTCTCTTTCAATACGGGCCCGGTTGCGTTCCGCTATGTTCCTATGAGGAGAAGGGGGGGTTGAAACTGGGGGATACCCCAGTGCCCCCGCCAGAGGGTACGCCCCTCTGGACTCCCACGTGGCGCGGATTCCCGACGACTCCATAGCTCAGTCTTGGAAACGCCATGCGGTCCGTCCGCCCGATGCGGAGGAGGCGAAACGAACTAAGCGCGGCGTCGTTGCGCGGCTTGAGGGGGAGCGCCCGTTGTGCTATGCTGTCACGAGTGTCGGGGTGTAGCGCAGCCCGGTAGCGCACCTGCATGGGGTGCAGGGGGCCGCTGGTTCAAATCCAGTCACCCCGACCATCTTAGTAAACAGAACGCTGTTACCAGGCCGGTGGCAGCGTTTTTTGTTTCCGCAGTCCGGCCCTCGGCGCTGCTCACCAATTCGCCCGCCGCACGTTAGTCTAGTAGGACAGGGAGTGGAATTTGCATCTGGGGGATACCCCCAGACCCCCGCCAATCCTTCCAGGGAAGGACTGGACTCTCCTTTTTCCGCAGCCTTCTAGTACCTACTTGCGGAAAAGAGCGTTATGAATAACCGCTCGTGGTGAGCTTGTCGAACCATGAGCGGCTCACCCTTCGACAAGCTCAGGGTGAGCGGGGTTGGGGTGCGCCTTTCATACGTGGATTTACGAAACTAAGTACTAGCCGGTGCTCGGCGCCCCGCAAGGCGGGGCGGACTGTCTATAATGGCGCTGCGCCACACAAGGCGGTGAGAGGGACATGAGACGAGGGTTCTCCCGCGCGCTTCCAGCATTCGCGTGCATAGCGCTGACTCTCGCGCTGTCCGCTTGCGCTGCCGTCGCCGCGCCGACGCCCACGCCCGTCGCGACGCCCATGCCGTCGCCCGCGCCCACGCCCACCTTCTCGCAGGCCGTCCCCTGCGCGGGCCAGGACCCCACGCTGAAGATCCTCCCGTCCATCGTGGAGGTCCGCGGCGTGACGCCCCAGGGGCAGGTGCAGGGCAGCGGGTTCGTCGTTGATCCCCAGCGCGGCTACGTCATGACGGCGACGCACGTGGTGGCGAACGTCCTTCCGGGAAGGCTGACGGTGACATTCCGCGACCAGCGGACGTATCCGGCCCGCCCTGTGGCGTCCACGCGCGCCTCCGACATGACGCTTTTGCAGACGGAGCGCACGGACTTCCCCGCGCTCTCGTTCGCGCCCGGGCTGAGCGCCACGGTGCCGAACCTGGCGCGCCGCGGGGCTGTCCATCAGGAGATGAAAGAGCTTGTCGCGGTCGGTCTCGTGGACTCCGCGTACAGGACGGCCATCGGGCGGACGCTGAGCGCGATTGTGGACAACGCGGGGTGGGTCGTGCTGGAGGCGGACGGCCCCGCGCGGCCGGGCATGAGCGGCGGGCCGGTGGTGAACCGCTGCGGCGAGCTGGTGGGCGTGCTCTCGCTGGGGCGCTCCACGGGCGACCGTATGGTGGCGCTGTGGGTTGACAGCGAGATTGTGGACGCGTTTGTCAGGATTGCCGCGGGCCAGCCCACGCCGACGCCGCGGGCGGGGCGATAGGGGGACACGAGTCTTGACTCACTGGACCATGAACGACATCTGACAGAGACGAGAAACGCACTGCTGAAAAGAACAAGAGCCTAGATAACCATCGAGATGGAAAGAGGTTCCTACAACATTTGACAAGGTCTCTGATCACCAGATTCCAGGCGCGTGCACAATGAACTTCTGGTGCCTAGCCGATGTTCCTGTAGCCGTTAGCCTGCCTAATGAAATGAACCGTGGGCCATTGGTGTCTATCAGGAGGCAAGTGGATTCTGCCCAAAGAGGCTTCAAATACGGCAAGGCCACCATCTTGATCAATTGCCCGTAGATTTCTTGCTTGCTCTGCATTTAGTCGCATTTCCAGATTTTCATCAAGGTAAATCAGACCGCGATCGAATGCGGCATGATAGGTGGGAGACAATGCGATCCCATTACCGATTACGTCCACACTCTCAGGGCCAGCCGCTACGGGTAGAATGTGGGCTGCCTCAATAAGACGTAGTTGCGCTCTTGTAACAGCGCAACGTTGCCCATACGCATGAAGAACCTGAGTACGGAAATTCGCGGCTCTAGCCAAGCGGGACACTTCACCAACGATTCGCTCACGCTCCCGTGGCAAAACGGCCAAGTCTCCCGCAGGAATATCCTCTAGGCGCGAGGCTCTGTGGAGCAATGTCAAAGCTGCGGCATCAGATCCCGCCGCATGCAGTTGGGCAGAATGCTGACAATAAAAGAGCAGATGGTCGGGGCGGATACCTATGGCCAGTTCGTCGTTCCCTTTGCGATCGTAGGCAAACCCATCCTGTAATGCCTGCCGAACAGTTCGGACATCAATCTGGACGGATGGCGACCCAACTGTGAAAGAACGGTGCCTATGGAGATCAAAGCCAGCAAACATCCGCAGATTGCGCTCATACCCCAACAGCACCGTGGGACCTTGAGGATTGAGCGCTAATGGGGAATCAACAGACGTCATTTGAATTCGATATTCGTGTGGAAGAGATGGCCGGCCTCCAGGTGTGAGTGTCCACACATAAGCCCAGAGTGGAAAGTTCGCTCCTTGACTTGCGACGAGGCATCTGCGCGGGTTGGGACGCGTATCCGGCACAATTAGACCCACGCCCCCTGATTCGGCCATAGAATCCAAGACGGCTTGCGTAACTTCTTGCTGCGAGGCGGCAGGCATTAGCTAACCCTCGGTCGAATCTCTCAGACCACTATTTGTGTCTCGCAACCCTTTAACCGGCCTACTACGCCCCCCATCCTTCGGCAGAGGAGTCCCGCCGTCAGCATCCCAGAGCTTTCCAGGACGAGGGATCTTGTAGAAGACATCCGATTGAGTGATGGGGATCACCTCAACTCCCAACATGGTCAATTGTGGAACATCGGGGAACCGCCCAACGGCGCCTCGGACGTATCGCTCTTCTATTTCCCCACAGAGCCATTTACGTTTCAATCTTTCTGCAACTTCCCCAGTGACACAACTCCCAGCGAACGGGTCAAACACGAAGTCTGCGGGGTCCGTGAGCATTCTAATAAAGAACTCCGGTATGGTGGCAGGGAATCTAGCAGGATGCGGAGCGATCCCGTGTTCTTGACAGTACCGTAAATAACGTGAGTTACTTTCTGTGTTAGCCACCGCCAAGAGGTTTGGCGGAATCGATGCGCCGTTGTTGCGTGAAAACTTCGTGCTGATGTCGTGGCCGCTGGGTCGCCGTTTTGCACGATATCCGTTGACCAGCAGTTGTTCCATGCTGTCACTATATGGCTGTAATACTCGTCGATTACTCGCTTTTGGCCACGGAGTACGCGACAGCCACCAAATCGTATTTACAGCATCCTTGACACGTATCCTACGCACATTGACCCATTCCGCGGGAGTTGGAAGGCGCGAGGGATTCCACCAGAAGAAATCCTGGGCGAGATGAAACTGAAACTCCTTGCAGAGAGTGACAAGTAGCTCGTACTGGTACAGGCTTTTTGTAGGGAGGCCGCGGTTCCAGGCGCTTCCGATATCTATGACAATTGATCCCTCTGGCTTTAGTATCCTCCTAAACTCGGCAGCGAAAGGCCGAAACCAATTAACGTACTCATCAGCGTCTGCATTACCATAGTCTTTTTTCCGGACGAGCCCAAAAGGGGGACTCGTCATTATGAGGTCAACGGTCTGGTCCCCCACATAATCGCGCATCAAACTAATGGAGTCTGCGCAATAGGCAGCGCCAAAATCAGTCTGAATTATTCTGGCAGGATTGAGTGGTCCACTTTGGTTTGGATCCGCCGGCTGGTTCTCCCCCCCAACCCCTTCGTTGTCCCTCATGTAACCCTAACCTTCCTCCGGGGTAGGCTCTGTCTGTACCATCTCGCTTTCTTGGACACTGGCTTGATTCTATTCCTACAGCCAACCAAGCGCAAGCAATGAGCTTCCGGCGCGTTTTCTAAAGCGCAGCGTTCGCTCCTGCACTTGCCGCGTTCCCCCCATTCAGCTACACTGGGGCTTGTCGCACCCCACGCTTCCTCCTTCCACGGAAGGACGCGGACTGCTCGCGAAAGGAGATGCCAGACACATGGTCCCTCCGCATGACTTCTTCGGACTGCCCATAGGGGTTGGCGTGTACCTCGTCACGCTGCTGGCGTTCGCCCTCTCCGCCTACCTGTTCTACAATCGCGTCTTCAAGCTCATCACCCTGGGCAAGCCGGACATGCGCTGGGACCGCCCGTGGCCCCGGCTCCTGCGGATGCTCAAGATCGTGTTCGCGCAGCGCAAGGTGCTCCAGAGCGTCTCCCTGAAGGACAGGGCGGGCCTGGGCCACGCCGCCATCTTCTTCGGCTTCCTCTCCTTCACCACGAGCTATCTTCTGTTCATCTTTCTCGACTCCCTCGTCCCGGACGCCTCGACCGCCATCCTCGGCGAGGGCGTCGCCCGCGGCTTCATCGTCGTTGTTGACGTCGTCGGCGTCGCCATCCTGCTCGCCCTGACGTGGGGCGTCCTCCGGCGATGGGTGGTCAAGCCGCACCGCCTCACCTTCGACCTGACGCGCGCGCCGGACTCCATCATCATCGTCGCGCTCATCGGCGCACTCATGGTCTTCACCTTCCTGACCGAGGGCTTCTACATCCGCTCCGGCGGCGCGGGCCCAGCGACGGCTGCGCCCGTCGGCCAGTTCCTGGCGGGAGGGCCGTTCGCGGGCGTCGGCAAGGCTGCCGCCGCGACGCTGCACGCCGTGTTCTGGTGGCTGCACCTGGGCGTCATCATGGGCTTCGCCGTCTACATCCCCCTGTCGAAGCACATGCACATCGTCGCCAGCCCGCTGAACGCGTTCTTCAACGACCTGGCGCCGCGCGGCGCGCTCCGCCCCATCCGCGACATCGAGAAGCAGGAGCACTTCGGCGCGGGCACGGTGCAGGACTTCACCTGGAAGGAGCTGCTGGACGGCTATGCCTGCGCCGTGTGCGGCCGCTGCACCGACAACTGTCCCGCCCACCTGACCGGCAAGGTCCTGTCGCCCATGCACATCGTGGAGAACGCCAAGCACCATCTGATGGCGGTGGGTCCCGCCGTCCGCGCGGCCCGCGCGAAGGGCCAGCCCGACCCGGCGCCGGAGAAGCCGCTCATCGGCGGGGCCATCCCGGAGGAGGCGGTCTGGGACTGCGTGACCTGCGGCGCCTGCGAGCAGGAGTGCCCCGTGGCCGTCGAGCACATTGACAGCATCATTGACATGCGGCGGCACCTTGTGCTGGAGCAGTCGAAGATGCCGGAGACGGCCAAGCAGGCGCTGCTGAGCATGGAGCGGCGCGGCCACCCGTGGCGCGGCACGACGTTCAGCCGCACCGACTGGATGAAGGGGCTGGGCGTGAAGACGCTCGCCGAGGACCCCAGCATCGAAATCCTCTACTGGGTGGGCTGCACCTCGGCGCTGGACGAGCGCAGCCAGAAGATCGCCATCGCCAACGTGAAGCTGTTCCAGGCGGCGGGCGTGAAGTTCGGCGTGCTGGGCGCGGAGGAGACCTGCACCGGCGACCCGGCGCGGCGCATGGGCAACGAGTACATGTTCCAGCTCATGGCGCAGCAGAACATCGAGACGTTCAAGAAGTACAACATCAAGAAGATACTGGCGAGCTGCCCGCACTGCTTCAACACCATCCGCAACGAGTACCCGCAGTTCGGCGGCTCCTACGAGGTGGTGCACCACACGCAGTTCCTCGCCAAGCTGCTCAAGGAGGGCAAGCTGAAGCCGTCCGCGGGGGCGGATCTGTCCATTACGCCCCACGATTCCTGCTACCTCACCCGCCACAACAACGTCGTGGACGAGCCGCGCATCGTGCTGCAGGCCATCCCCGGCGCGAAGGTGACGGAGATGCAGCGCTGCAAGAAGGGCACGTTCTGCTGCGGCGCGGGCGGCGGGCACATGTGGATGGAGGAGGGCGGCAGCAAGCGCATCAACCACCACCGCACGGAGCAGGTGCTGGAGACGAACGCCAGTGTGGTGGCGACGGCCTGCCCATTCTGCCTGCAAATGTTCGAGGAGGGCATTCGCTCCAAGGACGTGCAGGAGAAGCTACAGGCAAAGGACATAGCGGAACTGCTGGCGGAGAGGATCGGGAACGGCGCGCCTCCCGCGGCCACGCCTCCGCAGCCGAAAACGTAGCCCGGCTTGTGGGCAAACGGCACCCCGCCCCCCCCCAAAAAAATAGTTTGAGATTGGGGGGGACACCTCCCCCAATCCCCCGTCAGGAGGGTTTCACCCTCCTATACTTTCCTGCGTTGCTGAAGAAGGAGAGTCCCGAGGGGCTAAGCCCCGTAGCCTGTCCTGAGCGAAAGCGAAGGAACGGGGGCGCTGGGGGTGTCCCCCAGTATTCTTTCCTCCCCCTTCCTGCGAGGAAGGGGGCAGGGGGATGGTCGAAAAGGGCTATCCCATCCCTCTGCTACTCAGGGCCGAACTCCACCACCACCTTCACGTCGTCCGGGCCTCGGCGCAGCGCCGCTCTGAAGTCGGTGGGCGGCACGCGACGGGTGAGCATGCGCCCGAGCAGGCCCGGCCACACGCTCTCGAAGACCGCCAGGTCGGCTATCGCCTGGCGCATGTCGCGGATGTTGGCGTTCACCGAGCCGACGATGGCCTTGTTGCCCAGGACAATCCCCTGGTTGAGGACGCTGGCGTCCACCCACACGTCGTTGTGGCCGCCCGTCACGCTGGTCAGGCACAGCACGCCGTTCGTCCCCATCAGGCCCATCGCCTGCATCACCATCCCGCTGTCGCCCGTCGCTTCGATAATCAGGTCAATGCCGCCCGTCCGCTTGGGCAGGTCCGCCAGCGGCGTCTCGGCGAGGCTCACGTAGCGCGCCCCCGCGTCCTGAGCGAGCCGCGCACGGGACGAGGCCGTGGGGCCTCGGCTCGCCACGTAGGTCAGCAGTCCCTGGCTCTGGAGGAGCAGCGCGGCCAGCAGGCCGATGGGCCCGGCGCCCAGCACCAGCGCCGTGCGGGGCCGCCAGAGCATGCGCCTCTGCATTTCGAAGGCCTGTCGCAGGGCCTTCTCCACCACGGAGAGCGGCTCCACAAGCACCGCGACGGGTGCCACGGCGGGCGGCGCCTTCAGCAGGTACTGGGGCTGGTCAATGAAGTACTCCGCCATGAAGCCGTGCATACCGCGGATGCCGCGCTCCGTGTAGCGGCCCCAGAGGCACATATCCTGCTCCCCGTTCAGGCAGTTGGGACAGCCGTCGGGGCGGCGCACCATCGCCACCACGAAATCGCCGGGCAGCAGGCCCCGCACGTCACGACCTACCTGGGCCACCTGTCCGAACGACTCGTGCCCCAGGACTAGATAAGGGCTTCCCTCCGGCGCCTCGCCGTAGAGGCCCTCGTTAATCTCCGCGTCGGTGCCGCATATGCCCACGCGCACCGTCCGCACCAGCACGTCGCCCGGGCCGCTCAGCGGCCCCAGAGGGACCTCCGCCAGCCGGGCGCTGTCCTTTTTCCCCGGCGTCACCACGACCGCCTGCATCGTGCTACCCGCCATACGCTTTCTCCCGACCTACGTTCAGCCCCGCTTAAATAGTAGCCCACTTCATGGGCTGGAGAAAGAGGGCCAGGCTAAAGCCGTTCATGAGCGGATGGGAAACCACAAACGCCCCGTGGCGGGGCGTCGTGCGGTGAGCGATGTCCTAAAGGTCCCGAAGGGTAACGAGACAGCCGCCTTAGCGGGCTACCGGCCGCTGGGCCTGCGGGCCGCCTGCTGCGCGCGCCACTCATCGTACCCGGTGCCCAAGAACTCGACCAGGATGTTGAAAAGAATGAGCAGCATCATGCCGGTGACAAAGCCAGCCCATACATTGAAGAAGAACTGCGGGAACGGATTCATGACCGTGTCCCACAGATAGAACCCGGCGGCTCCTATCCAGAACAGAAGGAGGTCCACAATGACCAGACGGACTGTCCCGGTCCGGCTGCCTTTAAAGAACCTGTGAAAGCGGTAACGCGCAGGCATGGCCGACTCCCCCATATCCTCTACTTGCCCTGCAGGGAACGGATGTAGTTGACCAACGTCCAGCGGTCTTCCGGCGTCAGCAGCTTGCCGAAAGCCGGCATGTTCGCCTTGCCGTTCGTCAGCGTATAGAACAATTGCCCGTCTGACTGCGACACGATGGCCGGCGCCGTGTAGTTCGTCGGCAAGATCACCGTGGGATCGGTCGCCTGGGCGGCCTTGAAGAAGGCGGCCACGGTGCCGTCGCCCAGCCCCTTGGGGCCGTGGCACACGGCGCAGTTCACATCATACAGCTTCTTGCCCAGCGCCAGATTCGCCGCACCACGCGGGACAGTGTTCTTCAGGCCCGCCGCCTGCTCGGCAGTGTACGAGACCTCCCGCCCGGTGATCGGCACCGACTGGGCAGGCGGGTACAGCCGCGGCGGCTCCTGCGCGCGGTAGGACGGCTGGTAGTGCATCTCCGCGAAGTAGTCCAGCGGGTACGCGCCCGTACCCGCCCAGGGCCACTTATTCCCCGGCTCGCAGCCCGTCAGGAGCAACGCCACCCCTATTCCCAGAGCCAGAAAGAGCAGCTTTACCGTCTTCATCACGTCCGTCCCAACCGATACTCGGCTAGGTAGTCGCCAGCCCAGGCTGGTTGTCGAACTTCACGTCGTCGGCGCCGGCTTGCCGCAGCGCGTTCAGCGCCGCGTCGAACCGCTGAGGCTCGCACTCCACCCGCACGCCCACATACCCTTCAGTGATCCGTCCATCGTACACCGAACGCCGTACACGGGGCAGGCGAGACTCAAAAAGAATGCCAAGGATGGTAAAGAGGATGGCGCCCAGCATGGTGCCCTCATACATGATGATCGCCATGGGCGGGACCGACAGGATGGGTTTGCCGCCGGTCACCATCGGATAGGAAAGCTGCGTCCCCAAGGTGAGCAGCAGGCCCACGGAGAAGCCGCACGCCGCTCCAATGAACGGGAAGACGAACAGCTTGTGGCCGATGTGGTGCTCGCCGAAGGCCCCTTCCGGGTACGGCGTGCCGGAAAGGATATCAATCTCTCCGTCCGTGAAGCGGTTCTGCTTCAGGTTGTCTACCGCGGTCGCCGCGGCGAGGGCGTCTTTATAGAGGCCCAGTGCAGCTCTCTTCGCCATCGTAATCCACCTGTCCTTCGCTATCTAATCGTGGACCAGGCCGGGCACGCGCGCGCGGCCCACCTGGACGTCATCCTTCAACAACTGGCCTTCCTTCTGCTCCCAGACGGGGATAAGCGGGAAGAACTTGGAGAACATGAGCAGGCCAAAGCCAACCAGAGCGAACGATGCTGTCACCAACGCAATCTCCACAATGGTGGGAGAATAGTTGGCCCATGTGAACGTGAACGCCTGCTTGCGCAGCAGGCCCGGCACGATAATCTGAAAGCGCTCCAACCACATGCCGATGTTCACCAGGATGGAGGACCAGAACATCAGCGGGATGTTGCGCCGGTTCTTCTTGGATAGCCATAGAGGTATCGGAATGAGATAGGACGCCAGGGCGAACAGAACGAATAGGAAGCTCATGGGCCACTGGAACATGATGAGCGTCCGGTTCTCAAGCTCCTGCGGCTCGAGCGAATACATGCCGAAGAAGAAGTCCAGCACGTAGAAGTAGAGCCATGCCGTCGCCACGACCACCAGCAGTCGGCCCAGAGCGTCGAAGTGGTCAGGCCGTATGTAGTTCTTCAGCTTGAATATCCAGAGAAGCAGCGCCATTATCGTGACGACAGCCGACACGCCCGAGTGCACGGCGCCGATGACGAAGTAGGGAGCGAAGACGGTGGCATGCCACGTTTCCACCGCTATGGCCATGCCGAAGTCCCACGACACGATGCTGTGGACGGAGACGAACACCGGCAGGATCAGCGCCGAGAGAAGGATACCCGCGACGGCCTGAAGCCGCCACTGGCGCGGGTTTCCTTCCCACCCCAGCGATAGGACAGAATACAACTTGTGGCGCCAGCCTGCGGTCCGGTCCCTGATCATTCCCAGGTCAGGGACAAGCGCGATGAAGACGAACAGAATCGTGCCCGTCAGGTAGGTGAAGATAGCGCTGGGGTCCCAGATCAGCGGCGACCGGACGTTGGGCCAAATCCCGCGTGAGAAGTCGTAGGGGAAGACCCAGTACAAGGCGCGCCACGGCCTGCCCGTGTGGATGAGAGGGAAAAGCGCCGCCGTGCTCAGGGCGAAGATAGTGAGGACCTCCGCCGCGCGGGTCACGGGGCGCCGCCACTCGGCCTGCGTCAGGCGCAGGATGGCCGAGATCATGACGCCCGCATGGCTGATGCCGACCCAGAACACGAAGTTGGTGATGAGGAAGCCCCAGAAGACCGGCCTGTTCAGGCCGAGCACGCCCACACCAAAGTAGATGAGAACGCCCGCGGCGAGGACTCCCACGCCGACCACCGCTCCCAGGAGCAGCACCAAGCCCCAGAACCACATGGGCGTGTGCAACACTCCGGAAAGGAGCTCGCGGTTTATCTGCGCGTCGCTTAACTGTACCCGTTCCTGCATATGTCTCTGCCTCTAGCTATGTACCCGTCGCCGGGACGACACTTACTCCGGTTTGGCGAGGACTACCACTTTGGCCCTCATGAAGGTGCGGACCACCCGATAGTGCAGCATCTCCTTGACCTCCCAGACGGACACCACCGGGATGATGCGCGTCGCAAGCAGATACAACAAGATGGCGCCCGCCACCATGCCTATCATGATCATGAAATCGGCTCCGTCAGGGAGATGCGCCGCCGGGACCGACTCCAGGGCATGGGCCTTGATATCCTCCACCGAAAAGGCGGCCACATACAGCCGCAGCCTGTCGGCGAACGCTCCGATCAGCACGACGCAGCCCGCCAGGAACGGGCCGACAGTGCTCTTGCGCACGACGTTCCATATGAGCAGAAGGAAGGGCAGAACAAAGCTGAACAGAACGGCGGTCCCGTAAAGGCCCGCATAAGGGCCGAACATCAGAAACGTCAGAACGGACTGCTCCGCCGGCAGCTTGCCGTACCAGAACGTGATGAAAGTGGCCCACTGAAAATAGAACCACAGCATGGAAAGGGCCAGGAGCAACTTGCTCAGCCCCCAGAACTGCTCGGTGTCAATATAGCTCTTGTAGCCGCCCACCCAGCGCAGAAGGCCCAGGGCCACCAGAGTGATAGCCACGCCGCTCTGCAACCCCACCAGAGCGTGGAACGCCGGGAATATGTTGTCCTTCCATCCCGGCACCAGCGCCATGGCGTAATCAACGCTGATGAGCAAATGGGTGAACACGAAAAACATGAGGTAGAACCCGCCCAACACACCCAGCGCCACCTTCTGCATATGCCACTGCCGCGGCGTCCCCTGCCAGTGCAGCGCCAGCGTCGTCCACAGCCCCTTCCTGCCTCCGGGCGCGTGGTCGCGCGCCACGGCGATGTCAGGGAGCGCCGCGGTGTACAGAAGGCCCAGGCCGCAGATGGCAAGAAAAACGACCGCAAGGGTGTCGAACAGGTACGGAGCGCCCACGGGCCACTCAAACCAGAGGGTCCGCCGACCCTGCACGGGCGGAATCAGGCCCACCATGACCAGGAAGAGCACCGAGCTTAGGACCCCCACCACGGCAAACATCTCCGACGCGCGGGCGAGGGGGCGACGCCAGTGGCCTTTCACCATGCGCGTCGCCAGAGAGACGATGGGCGCGCCCTGAAAGGCGGTTAGAAGGAACGCGAAGGTCGCGGCGAAGTACCCCCACCTGGCGCGGTCAGCGAAGCCGCCCTGCAGCCGCAGGACTACACCGACGACGCCGATGATGAACAGGACGCCCAGGACAGCCACAGCCGTCCAGAAGCGAGGCCCGGCATGGGCCAGACGTCCCAACAGGTCGCGGGTGATCCCCTGCTGCTCTTCCAGCAGCCTCTGGGCGGATGCTTTAGTGGCCGCTGGCGTCTCGTGCATTGGGATCAACCTTCTTGAGATAGATGACATTTGGCTCCGTGCCAAGGTGCTCCAGCAGGTGGAAATTGCGCTTGTCCTCAACCAGCTTCGCCACCTTGCTGTCCTTGTTCGTGACGTCGCCGAAGACCAGAGCATCCGTGGGACACGCCTGAACGCAGGAGGGAGACACCTCGCCGTCGCGCAGGTCACGGCCCTCCTTCTTGGCCAGCCGCGATTTCCTGTGGATGCGCTGCACGCAGAAGGTGCACTTCTCCATGATGCCGCGGCTGCGGACCGTCACGTCCGGGTTCAAATGGTTCTTGAGCGTCTCCGGCCAGACCGCCTCGAACCAGTTGAAGAACCGCACCTGGTACGGACAGTTGTTGGCGCAGTAGCGCGTGCCCACGCAGCGGTTATAGACCTGGACGTTTAGTCCCTCGTTGTTGTGGTAGGTGGCATAGACAGGACAGACCGGCTCACAGGGGGCGTTGCCGCACTGCTGGCACATGAGCGGCAGGAAACGGGCCTTCACGTTGGGGAACTCGCCTTCCCAGTACCGCTCGATGTGTATCCACTCAAACGCGCGGTGCTGGAGGAAGCTAGGCTCTTCGTTGATGGGCAGGTTGTTCTCCGCCTGGCAGGCCACAACGCAGGCCTCGCAGCCTGAGCAGCGGTCGGCGTCGACCACCATAACCCATTTCCTATCGGCCATTGAGTCGTCCTCCTCCCCGGGACAGCATGTTCCTGGCTAGCCCCTGGTTACCGGAGCCACGGGCGCGCCGGGCAACTGTCGGGCCTCTACCGCGCCGCCCTCGAACTTGGGGATGGGCATGCGGCGGCCCGTGGCGCTGACGCGTACGCGGGTGGCGCCCCAGGCCAGTCCGCCTGTCTCCGCGTCCGTCAGCGGGGCGATGATGGAGAGCGGGTTCGCCCCGCGGCCCGCCGCGTAGTTGGTGTACGAGGAGTGGCCCTGGCCCGCCGGTATGCCGATGACCTCCGGCGACACGCCGGGGTGCGGATAGACCGGGGCCTCGATGCTTTTGCCGTTGGGCGCCTCCACGCGCACGATGTCTCCTTCCACCAGGCCCATCTGCTTCGCGACCTTGGAGTTAATCTCAACCCAGGTGCGCCAGACAACGGTGCTGATGGGGTCGGGCAGCGCCTGCAACCAGGGCAGATGCGCGCCGCGGCCGTCCGTCATGGAGAGAGACGGGAAAATGACGAGATGGTAGGGGTACTCCGGGGCCGAGCCCGCGTACCGGGGCAGGGCCGGGGGCTTTGAAAAGATGGGAGCCGTCGGGGACGCCGAGGACCTGGCGTTGGAGTCCCACCAGCCGCCCTGCTGAAGCGCCTTGTTCCAGAAGACCTCAAACTCCGCGGCGGTGACCGAGCCGCGCCGCGCCTGGTGCAGCTCCCGCACCGAGTCTCGCACCATCTCGCGGACGTTCCGCCACGGCAGCGCCTTCGCCATGTCGGGACCAATCTCCTCGGCCACGGTGAGCAACACGTCGCCGAAGGCGCGGGTGTCATACAGTGCTTTGACCACGGGCTGCTGCAGCCCCACCACCTGATGGCCTGGGCCAGGCTCTGGGACGTCTCCGCCCCAGCTCTCCAGGTACGTGTGGTCGGGCAGGATGAGGTCCGCCTGGGCCGTCGTCTCGTCCATGAAGCTGGAGAAGCTGACGATGTACTGGGCCTTGCCCAGGGCATCCCCCGCGTTCACTTCGGCGGGGAGGCCGTAGAGCGGATTTGCGCCGTGGACCAGCAGAAGATTGACCGGCTTGGGCTGGCCCGTGCGAAGCCTTTCCACCAGCTTCTGCCATGCGGAAAAAGGCGTCGCGCCGGACGTGGCGGGGACATCCTTCAAGGGCGACGCGGGGTTCAGCAGCACGCCGCCCCGCTTCCCCACATTGCCCACAAGATAGTTCAGGGAGTACACAGCCAGCATGTTCGTATAGCCGTTGGTGTGCGCGGCGGCGGACCCGCCGCCTATGGCGATGCTCGGCTGGTGGCTGGCGAATTCCCGCGCCAGCTCCTGGATGCGCGCGGCGGGGACGCCGATGACGGACTCAACCCGCTCAGGGCTGAAGGACGCCAGCGCCCGAGCGCCAGCGCCCGCCGTGATGGAGGCCGCGGCCCGCGCGTCCGCAGAGCCGTCGGACATCAGGACGTAGGCCATGCTCAGGGCAAGGACGCCCTCCGTGCCTGGCCGGACGGGGACCCACTGGTCGGCGTTGGCCGCCTCCAGCGAGAAGCGAGGCTCCACATGGACCAGGGTGCCGCGCTTGCGGTTGGCGCCCTGCCGGAACTCGCCGTAGTGGCGGTTGTAGCGCACAGGCGAAAGCCATGTCTCCAGGAAGTCGGCGCCGAAGGACATGACGTAGGATGCGTTCTGGATGTCGAACTCGGGGACGACGTCCTCTCCGAAGGCCGTCTTGAGCGCGGCGCGGAGGGCGGCCTGGTCCATGGGCTCATAGGCCAAGCGCTCACTTCCGTACGTGCGGGTGAAGCGGTCCACCAGCAGGGACATGGGCCCGCGCAGAGGCTCGTGGGCCAGCACCACGGTGTCCGCGGCGCTTCCCCGGAGCTGCTTCAGGCGTCCCACCAGGTCGTTCAAGGCCTGGTCCCACGTGATTTGCTGCCACTGCCCGCTTCCCCGCGCGCCCGTGCGCCGCATGGGGCCCTTGATGCGGTCGGGGTGGTACAGCGCCTGCACGCCCGCCAGACCGCGGGCGCAGAGCTTACCGCGGTTCACCGGGTAGTCCGGGTTCCCCTCTATCTTCTTGGCGCGCCCCTCCATGACACGGACGATGATGCCGCAGCCCGCCGGACACTGGCGGCACACGCTGGCGTACCAGCTCTCGTCTCCGTCGAGGACATCCTCCGGAATGCGGGCGGGGCTCTGGACCAGAAGCTCTTTCTCAGGAATGCTGCACGCGGTGAAGAGCGCGGCCCCCGCCGCGGACACGCCGGCGAGCTTCAAGAATTCGCGCCGAGATAGCTGCATTTTCTCTATGCCCCTGTTAGTTATGGCACGTCGCGCAGTCGGTGGGCGCGTTGTTCTGACGATGGCAAGTCACGCAATCGCCCATGTTGAGGGGACGCACCTGACTTACCTGGTCCATGGTCTCCACCGCACCGTGACACGTGGCGCACTGGTACCCCGCTCTGATGTGCGGCTCATGCACGAACTTCACGGTGTCAGGGACGCGGTGCACCCGGATCCAGTCAATGGGCTGCTGTGCCGCAAAGGCCGCGCGAAGCTTCTCAACATCCGGCCTGCCCGACCCCGCGACGGTATGGCAGAACATGCACTGCTCCAGCGCGGGCACAGTGGCGGCGGACCCCGACTCCACGTTCCGGTGACAGAACACGCACTGAATGCCCAGGCTCCCCGCGTGGAGGGAGTGCGCGAACTTGAGTGGCTGCACCGGCCCGGCGGCCACCTGAGCGGACACCTGGCTGATGCCGATGCCGATCAGAAGAATAAGAAGAGGGCCGCCGATGACCAACGGCAACAGCTTTATTTTTGTCCCGTATTTCATCCGGCTGTCCCTCGGCCTCCGTTACTCATGCGCATGACCTCGCGGCGTCCTGGAAGTCGCCGAGCGTCTAGATGAGCCTCTGTGCGTAAATGGATGTTGTGACACCGGTGTTCGTGAGCGTGCTGATGGCGGTGTACAGAGCCAGACCAAAGAACATGAGACCGACGATGTAAAACACGGGACGGAGAGCGCTCGCCCGGCGCGCCAGGTTTCCCGTCATGGTGAGCGAAGGGATGACAGCATGGGCGAGGAGAAACGAGAAGGCGAAGGGAACGACGAAGACGACGATGATGAAAAGCGACGTCGTGATGTGAAACAACTGGCCCCAGTCTGCCGTCGTAACCGTCCGAGGGTCGATCTCCATACTCTCCGTGTAACCTCTCGCTGAGATAAACTGGAGCCTGACCACTAACGGCAGGCTCCGGAGGGAATAACACAAAAGACCGGAAAACCCGGCCTTGGGCAGCTTGTTGCCAAGCTACCACTACCCTCCCACCGCACCCGCTTCGCTCATGGACACTTGTGATGCCCTGAACAATCACGAGGGCCAACGGGCATTCTAAGCACTCACGCCGAGCCTGTCAAGGGGTTGTGCGCGTTGGGGCTACGCGTTAAGTGCGCATCGGGGAGAGCGCGAAAAAAGAGATAACGGGCAGAGTGCCGCCCGTTATCTCTTCAGCTCATTGCCAACGAGGGCTGGGGAACTGCCCCCGCGTCCTGTTATAGCAGCAGGCTGACGGGGTTCTCCAGAGTGGCGCGCAGATCCTTCAGGAAGAGGCCGCCCTGAGCGCCGTCGGTGACGCGGTGGTCTATGCACAGGGTCACCATCATCATCTCGCGCACTACCACCTGGCCGCCCCGCGCCACGGGCTGCGGCCGGACAGCGCCCACGGACAGAGCCGCGCTCTGGGGCGGCGTGATGATGGCGGTGAAGTTGTCCACGTCGTACATGCCCAGGTTGGTGACGTTGAACGTGGTGGCTGAATATTCCTCCGCCTTGAGGACGCCCTGACGCGCCCTGTCCGCCAGGTCCTTGCTGGCCCTGGCGATCTCCACCAGGCTCTTGTGGTTGGCGTCCAGGATACCCGGCGCAATGAGTCCCTGGTCCAACGCGATGGCGATGCCGATGTTGATGTGCGGGTGGACGTGAACCTTGTCATCAACGAAGCTGGCGTTGAACAGGGGGAACTTGCCCAGCGTGGCGGCGACCGCCTTGATGATCATGTCGTTGACGCTGACCTTCACGTCGCCGCCCAGGGCGTCGTTCAGCCCCTTGCGGAGGGTCATGGACTCCGTCATGTCAATGGCGACCTGGACGTAGAAGTGCGGGATGGTGCGCTTGCTCTCCGCCATCCGCCGGGCGATGGCCAGGCGCATCTTGGACAGCTCGATGACCTGCTCGCCCGCAGGCGCGGGAGCGGCGGGCCGTGCCGGCGCTGCCGCGGGCGTGGCTGTCGGTGGAACGGGGGTCGGCGTCGCAGCCGGTGCGGGGGGGGCCGTCGGCAGCGCTGCGGCGGGAGCGGCCTTGCGCTTCTCTACATAGGCGAGGATGTCATCCTTGCCGACGCGTCCGCCGGGGCCGGTGCCCGTGACCTGGCGGATATCCACGCCCATCTCGTCCGCCAGCTTCCGCGCGATGGGTGAGGTGTTGGCCTCCCGGCCCGGCGCGGCGGGTGCGGGCGTCGCGGCCTGAGCGAGGGCCACGGGCGGACTCGACGCAGTCTTTGATGCGACGCCTGGCATGGCTTCGCCCGGCGCGGCGGGTGCGGGCGCGACAGCCGGGACCGCGGGCCGTTTCGCCTCCGCGGACGCCGCCGGAGCCGGAGCCGCAGTCGCGGAGGCAGGAGCGGCGGCGGCCGGGGCCGTGGTCTTCCCTTTCGCCTCCGCGGGCGCTGTTGGCGCCTGGGCCGGAGCTTCGGCGGGTTTGGACGCCGCATCCGGCAGGGCCTCGTTCGGTGCGCCGATGAAGCCGATGACCTCGCCGACGGGGACGGTGCGCCCCTCGTGGACGAGGACCTTGCGCAACACGCCGGCCCCGAAGGCCTCCACCTCTACGACGGCCTTGTCCGTCTCTATCTCGGCGATCGGCTCGCCCTTTTGGACCTGGTCGCCCTCTTTCTTGAGCCAGCGGGCGACCTTGCCCTCCTTCATGTCGAAGCCCATTTGAGGCATGATGATTTCGGTAGCCACGCAAGACCTCCTTCTGATTGGGACGTCAACGGGGCGCGGGATACGCCCGGAAAGACGTTGAGTTAGGCCGGGACCTTGACGGCCCGGATGATATCATCCTCGTTGGGAATGGCGGTCAGCTCGAGCTTCCGCGAGTACGGCATGGGCACGTCCTTGCCCGCCACGCGCATCACCGGCCCGTCCAGGGAATCAAAGGCGGCCTCCTGAATCCGGCCGACGATCTCGGCGCCGAAGCCGCCGGTCCGCCACGTCTCCTCGACAACGACGCACTTGTTGGTCTTCTTCACGGACTCCACTGCGGTCTCCACGTCCAGGGGGCGCAGCGTGCGCAGGTCAACCACTTCGGCCTGAATGCCGTGCTCCTGGGCCAGCCGCTCGGCGGCGCGCAGCGCCACCTGGGTCATGCGCAGGTAAGAGACGATGGTCACGTCCTTGCCCGGGCGCTTGACCTCCGCCTTTCCGAAGGGGACGGTGTACCACTCGTCCGGGACCTCTCCCTTCAGCGAGTACAGCAGCGAGTGCTCCACGAAGATGGTGGGGTTCTTGTCCTTCAAGGCGGTGCGCATCAGTCCACGGGCGTCATAGGGGGTGGCCGGGACGGCTACACGCAGGCCCGGCAGGCAGGCGAACCAGCCCTCCAGGCTCTGGGAGTGCGTCGCGGCGAGCTGATTGCCCCCGCCGCTGACCGTCCGGATGACCAGCGGAACGCTGACCTGCCCGCCCGACATGTAGTGTATCTTGGACGCGATGTTGACGATCTGGTCAAGGGCCAACAGGCTGAAGTTGATCGTCATCAGCTCCACAATGGGCCGCATGCCGGCCATGGCCGCGCCGATGCCCGTGCCCACGATGACCGACTCGGCGATGGGCATGTCCCGGATGCGCTGGGGGCCGAACTCCTTGATGAAGCCCTTGGTCACGGCGTAGGAGCCGCCGTAGTCGCCGATGTCCTCGCCCATGAGGAACACCTTGGGGTCGCTCTGAAGGGCTTCGCGCAGGGCGCCGCTGATGGCCTCGCGATAGGTGATTATAGCCATAGTCAGCTCCCTACTCCGCCAGAATGTCCGTGTAAAGTTCTTCCGGCGCCGGCTCGGGGCTCTCGTTGGCGAAGCGCACCGCCTCCTCCATCACCCTGTCCACATCCTGCTCTATCTGTTGGAGGTCATCAGCCGTCGCCAGGCCCTCGTCTTTGAGTTTCTTGGGGAAGTGCAGGATGGGGTCACGTTGTCGCCAGCGCGTCTCCTCTTCCTTCTTGCGGTACTCCACCGGGTCCGCCATGGAGTGGCCGCGGAAGCGATACGTGATCGCCTCGATGAAGCTGGGACCGCCACCGGAGCGCGCGCACTCCACCGCCTCATGCGTCGCCTTGTTGACGGCCAGCACGTCCATCCCGTCCACCTGCTCGCCGGGGATGCCGTAGCTGTTCGCCAGCTTGTAGATAGCCGGGCCGGAGAAGGTCTTCTGGATGGCGGTGCCCATACCGAAGCCGTTGTTCTCGCAGAAGAACACGACGGGCAGCTTCCACAGGGATGCCAGATTGATGGACTCGTGGAACTCACCCTCGTTCACCGCGCCGTCCCCGAAGAAGGCCAGCGCGACCTGCTTCTCGCCCTTCTCCCTGGATGCGACGCCCAGCCCGCACGCGATGGGCAGCATGGCGCCCACTATGGCGTAGCCGCCCAGGAAGCCCTTGGAGGCGTCAAACAGGTGCATGGAGCCGCCTTTGCCCTTGCTGGTGCCCGTGGCCCGTCCGAACAACTCCGCCATGAGCCGGCTGGGGTCCAGCCCCCGCGCCAGGGCGTGGCCGTGCTCCCGGTAGTGGCTCACGATGTAGTCCGCGGGCCCCAGACAACTGACGGAGCCCACGGCGCACGCTTCCTCGCCGATGTACAGGTGCAGGAAGCCGCCTATCTTGCCGCGCATGTACCACTCGGAGCACGCCTCTTCGAAGCGCCTGATGAGCAGCATCCGCCGGTAGAAGTCCTGCATCTGGGCCTTGGATATG
>JAUSIH010000113.1 GCA_030648205.1 Dehalococcoidia bacterium
CGATTGCTCAGGGGAGGGCAGGGCCTTGGCGGACTTCAAAAAGCGACTATCCCAGAACGTGGACGGGGAGTTCTTCGTGGACTCCAGGGCTACGAGCCATCGCGGGTGCACGCGGACTTCCTGGTCATCCCGACGCCCGGCCATACGGAGGGCCATTGTGTCCTGCTCTACCGCGACCGGTTCCTGTTCACCGGCGACCACCTGTGGTGGGACAGGGAGAGGGATCGGCTCGGCGCGTCTCAGGACGTGTGTTGGTACTCCTGGGACGAGCAGCGAAAATCCATGTCGCGGCTTCTGGGTTTCACCTCCAAATTGGTGATGCCCGGCCACGGCCAGCGGGTCAAGCTGCCCGCGGAGGAGATGGCGCGACACCTCGCGGCGCTGGCGCGGCGAATGTAGCCGCCTACGCGGCGGACGACGCCAGCGCCTTGCCCAACGTGTCCAGGGCTTTTTCCAGCGGGACATCGTGCGCCTTGGCCGCATCCTTCAGGCTCAGGGTCCCGCCGCAGCACAGGCAGATTCCTATGTTCTCCAGCGCCTTCAACGCCTGCGGGTAGTGGTGCACAATATCCTCGACTTTGGTCTCCGGCGTGATTCCCTGTGGCAGTTTCGCCATGTGAGTCTCCTTCCCATGTAGTGACAGGTTCAAGACTGAGTTGTGCCCGCGCTTTGCGCCGCCCGTCCGTCGCGCGCGGCGGCGACGTTCAGGTCGCGGAGCAGCGCGCCCGCGTCCACGCTGCGCATGCGGCACGCCTGTTCGACAGTGACGGTGGCGGCCAGGGCCTGCCGCATAGATTCATCGGCCAGAGGCGCGAAGCCGTGGTGCACGAACACGTCGAGCGTGCCGGGCCAGCGGTCCAGCACCTCGGCCACGAGCATGGCGGCGCTGACTGGGCCGGCGGGCGCCCGCGCGACAGGTTGAGTCAGGGGCTGCACAGTGAGCGTTAGAGGTGCTCGTCGCGCCGGAGTCGCCGTCGTCGCTTTGCTGCCAGCGCTATCCAGCGTCCGCCAGATGACGTAGGCGAAGAGCGCGAGGCCGGACAAGCCCAAGATGCCGGACAGACCGCGCATCGCCTCGGACAGCGGGGGCGAAACGAAGTAGAACAGGCCGAAGCCGACGCGAAGGCCCGTGCCCGCGATCGACAGGATGAAGATGGGCAGAAGCAGGCGCGGCGCGTGCAACCGTGTCCCCGAGAAGACGGGGACGACCCGGGACGCCATGCCGAAGATGGTGAGCGTGACGAAGCCCAGGCCCAGGGCGTGGCGCTGGGCATTCCCGCCGTAGAAGCCCGCTCCGCCGAGGCCCGCCAGCGACAGCACGGTGAACGTGGCGTCCAGCAGCGCGGCGACCATCAGCCACACATACGCGGCGCGCAGGAACTTGTCGTGGCCGCGCGACATGCCCGTCTCCTTCACCCACGGCTGGCTGGGCGAGAACACTCGAATGGCCAGCGCGAAGGTCACGAACGCGGCGACCTCCAGCGCGGCCCCCGCCGTCGCCAGGACGACGCTCGGCGCGCCTTCGCCCAGGGCCATGCCCGCCAGCCGTACGGCCAGCCCGCTGTTCAGGGCAAGGAACGCAAGATTGACGCCCCGTGCGTTCAGGGCGGGCAGGCCCAGGAACGTGGGCATGGTGCGGACCGACATGCCGAAGATGAACGAGACGATGAACCCGATGAAGTAGATGTGCAGCAGGAGGTCGTCGGCGGGACCGGGTATGTAGGACTGGCCGCTGGACGCCATCATGCCCAGGAGCGCCAAGTTGACGAGCGCGGCCACGCAGAGCCATGCGGCTCCAGCCAGCATGAACTTCTCGTAGATGTCGCGCGGCTGCAAACTGGAAACCACGGTGGCGCGAATGAGGGCCAGGAACAGCGCCGCGCCCGCCAGCTCCGAGAGGCCGGAGAGGAGCAAGAGCGCCGTACGGACGGGGCCGCCGCCAGGCATTGGCTGACCGGCCAGGCGGAGCGCCAGGCCCGCCAGTACGAGGCCGTAGGACAGGTAGGCCAGCCAGGGGCGTCGCAGGGATGTGGCCTTCATGCGCGGCACGGCGTGATAGGCGATGCCCATGATGAACAGGCCCACCCAGCCCAGTATCTGGGCGTGGCCGTGGACCTGCACGTGGGGCAGCCACCACGCGCCCAGCGTCCCGCCCAGCGCGGGGTAGAGGATGATGACCGTGCCCAGGCTGAAGCCCGCCGTCAGGGCGACGGCCAGAGACGTCTTGATGAAGAGCGGGAAGATGTCGTGGGGGCGCTTCGCGCTTGACGGGGGACTCGCTGGGGGGCGCGGGCGGCCCTCCGCTTCCGCGACGAACTCGTTCAGTTCGCGCAGGAGGACGTTCGGCTCCACCTTGTGGACGCGCGCGAAGAATGCGATTGGCTCCAGCGGCCCCCGCGGCCCGCCGCAGCCGCCGAGTCCGTGCCGCTCGAAGATGCGCTCCGCCTCCGGGTAGCGGCGCAGCGCCTCGCGGACGGACGTCTCGCCGGTCACGCGTTCGGTCGTCATGACCGGCCCCTAGTCGCCCTTCTCGCGGGAGAACACGACGCGCCAGTCGCCGTCGGGCGTCTGCTCCGCGTGATGCGAGAAGCCGCGCCGCTCCATGACCATGTAGAGAGGCGCGGGCTCGAACGGCGCGACAAGCTCCAGCGACTCGTCCGGGCCGAGGCCGTCAACGGTCTGCATGATGCGGGTGAACGGCTCCCTGCCCTGGCGCAGGTCGTCGCGGACATCCAGGATTGCCATAGCAGCCCTCCTTCCGCTATGTCGGAACACGGGGATACCCCGCGGGCGTCTGACTCGACGCTATCAGCATAATGTCAGGCGACGGCGGGCGCTGTGACAAAAGTCACCCGTGCGCGAGGTTGGGGGGTGGGAGGCGCGACGCGGTTACTTCGCGGCGTCGCTGAGCGCGTCGGCGAGGGCCTTGCGGTCGAGCACGCGGATATGCCCCTCCTCGCGCCGGATGGCCCCGGATTCCTCCAGGGAGCGGAGGGCGCGGGCGACCACCTCGCGGGCGGTGCCCACCATCGCGGCCAGGTCCTGCTGGGTGAGCCGCAGCGAGGGCTCCCGCTCCGGCGCCATCTCCGCGTAGGCGAGCAGCACCTTCGCCACGCGCCCTTCGACGTTCAGCAGCGAGAGGTCGGAGACGAGCGTCACGAGCATGCGCAGGCGTCCGGCGAGGATGCGCAGCATGCCCAGCGAGAAGGAGGGGTACTGCTCCACCAGCCGCAGCACGCTCTGCGTGGAGAGCACGCCGACGATGGTCGTCTCCATCGCCTCGACGTTCGCGGGGTTGGGGCCGGCGTCGAACGCGGGCACGTCGTTGAACGTCTCCGCGGGGCCCATGACGCGCAGCACCTGCTGGCGGCCCTCCGGCGACATGCGGAAGACCTTCACCCGCCCCATGATGACGAAGTAGAGGCCGTCGCCGGGGGTACCCTCGGTGAGGATGACCTGGCCGCGCGTGAGCGTGCGCTCCTGGACGAGCGACGCGACCTGCCGGAGCTGGGCGTCGTCCAGCTCCTTGAAGTAGGGTATGCTGCGCAGGAACGCGACCGCGACCATTCTCGGCTCCGTTGTGGTGAGTGCGGCCATTGTACCAGACGGCGCGGGAGGGCTGGCCGCGCGCGGCTTTGCGGGCACGACGGCGCGGGGGTATACTTGCGGCGGGGGAGTTGCGCGTGCGGTCGCGGCACAGCTAAGTGGCCGTTACCACGATTCTTGGAAGCTAGTGAAGAGATGACGGCGGAGCATAGTAATAGTAGCAGATAGAGCGAGGTCGCGACTTCAAGCTTGTCCCTCAGGGACCGAGACGCAGGGAATTACGCAGTTTATACTGTAGCCAAAGGAATATGCGACATATGCCTGAGCATCCACTCGCCGAGGTTTTTGGTTTCCCAATTACGAATGCGTCCAAAGAGGCTCAGAGGTACCGCAAACGTCGCCTATGCCCTTTCAATAACAAGGTTCCGAATTGTACCAAGGACAAGGCTAGCGACCCGCTAGGAGTTTGCAGCGTTTACAACGGCAAAGAGGTGGTGATTACTTGCCCCATAAGATTCCGCCAAGACTGGGTTATTGCAGAAGATGCGGCAGCCTTTTTCTTCCCTCACAACGCAAAGTGGACTTCACTTGTTGAAGTTCGTCTTGATGATAAGAATGGTGAATCCGCTGGCAATATTGACGTAGTCCTTGTCGCCCATGATGATAGAGGCCGGGTACTTGATTACGGGGCTTTAGAGGTTCAAGCAGTTTATATCTCAGGGAATGTACGTCGCCCATTTGAATACTTCATGGAAGATCCTATAAGTCGTGCAAACTTGATATGGCGAGGGAAGCCAAACTATCCACGTCCCGACTACTTGTCTTCGTCGCGTAAGCGATTGGCGCCGCAACTCATGTTCAAGGGCGGTATTCTTCATGCGTGGAATAGAAAGATGGCTGTAGCTCTAAATAAAGGCTTCTTCCAGACTCTGCCTGCCTTGCTTGAAGTCGAACCTGAGAAAGCAGATATTGCCTGGCTTGTCTATGATTTGCGTTATGAAGCTAGCGAGGATTCCTACATCCTTGAGAAGTACAAGACGAGTTACACCGAATTTGAAGCCTGTCTCGATCAGATCGCTAAGCCTGCAATTGGCGAGGAGCACGCCTTCATGGAACGCATTCAAGTCAAGCTTGATGAGAAACTCGACGACGGCGATTCCCCCGATAACCAGACTATCAACCTGGAGATATAGATAATCATGGTTCAAATGGCTCTCATTGCGAATCCACCTAGAAGGCGCGTAGTCAACGTGGCCTCTATACCTCAGAGGAGTCTGTTTCGCTATCCTGGTGGCAAGACTTGGCTTGTGCCATGGATTCGAATGTGGTTGAGTACCATGGCAAAAAAGCCACGTGAGCTTATTGAGCCTTTTGCTGGTGGGGGAATCGTTTCTCTTACCGCAGTATGCGAAGGTTTGGTCGAGGCCGCCACAATGGTTGAGATAGACGAGCAAGTTGCGAGTGTTTGGCAGACAATCCTAAGTGACGAATACGAATGGCTGGTAGACCGCATACTCACATTCGATGTAACATCTGAAACTGTCCAGGAAGAGCTAGCTAGACCTGCAGCCAATGTTCGAGAACGCGCATTTCAGACCTTGCTCAGAAACCGAGTGAATCATGGCGGCATTCTGGCTCCCGGCAGCGGGCTGCTCAGATATGGAGAGAATGGGAAAGGACTAAGATCACGCTGGTATCCGGAGACGCTTGCGAGGCGCATTCGTGCTATTCAACCGTATAGGAATCGACTCTTCTTTGTTCAGGGTGATGGACTTGCGTTCATGGTTGAGAAAGCTCCTCTACGGGGTGTGGTTTACTTTATTGACCCTCCATATACCGTGGCGGGCAAAAAGGCGGGTACTCGACTGTATGCTCATAATAACTTGGATCACGAGGCATTGTTCAATATCGCCCGGACGGTGGCGGGTGACTTTCTCATGACCTACGATAATGCTCAGGGTGTAGTCGAGCTTGCAGAGCGCTGTGGTTTTGACAGACAAGCCATAGCTATGAAGAATACGCACCATGCGGAAATGACCGAGCTATTAATAGGGCGTGATCTTAGCTGGGGGCGAATGTAACCGCCCAGGCGTCTCCCTATTCCGCGCTTTTTCCTCTGCTGCTATACTATCCCTTACTATCATTCCACACGCACCGGAGCGCTCGGAAGCACCACGCCCCGACCTCGGAGGCCAGGCCCATGACGGATACCCTCGCGCCCATGAGCCCGGAGACGCTGGACCGCATCCTCGCGCGCGTCCAGAAGCCCGCCCGCTACATCGGCGGCGAGTGGAACAGCGTCGTCCGCGACTGGGACGCGACGGACGTGCGCATGGCCATCTGCTATCCGGACGTGTACGAGGTCGGCATGTCCAACCTCGGCATCCTGATGCTGTACGACGAGGTGAACCGCGAGCCGCACTACCTGATGGAGCGCTTCTTCGCCCCTGGCGTTGACATGGCCGCTGAGCTGCGCCGCGCCAGCCTGCCCTACTTCAGCCTGGAGACCAAACACCCCCTCGGCGCGTTCGACGTCCTGGGCTTCTCCTACGGCGCGGAGATGACCTACACCAACACGCTGGAGTGCCTGGACGTGGCGGGCATCCCCGTGCTCGCCGCGGAGCGCACCGACGCGCACCCGCTCGTCATCGGCGGCGGCACGTGCATGGTGAACCCGGAGCCGATGTCGCCGTTCCTGGACGCCGTGTACGTCGGCGAGGGCGAGGAGGCCATCCTGGAGCTGCTCGCGGCGTACAGGGAGCTGAAGCTGGCGAACGGCGGCGAGCGCCCGCCACGCGCGGACGTGCTCAAGCGATGGGCCGCCATCCCCGGAGTGTATATCCCCACGTACTACCACACGGCCTACCGCGAGGACGGCGTCGTTGACCACGTCCAGCCCACCGTGCCGTGGGCGCCGAAGGTCGTCGAGAAGCGCACCGTCGCGAAGCTCCCGCCGCCGCTGACGCACCCGGTCGTCCCGCACCTGGAGGCCATCCACGACCGCGGCGGCGTCGAGGTCATGCGCGGCTGCACGCGCGGCTGCCGCTTCTGCCAGGCGGGCTACGTCTATCGCCCGGTGCGCGAGCGCCCGCCGGACGAGGTGGTGAATGCGGTGGGCGAGATCCTGCGCAACACGGGCTACGAGGAGATTTCGCTCCTGTCCCTGAGCACCGCCGACTATACGCATGTGCGCGAGGTGGTGGAGAAGATAGCCGACCGCTACCACAGCGAGCGCACCGTCATCTCGCTCCCCAGCCTGCGCATCGACGCCTTCTCCGTGGATCTGGCGGACACGCTGGCGAGGGCGCAGCTCAAACGCCAGGGCTTCACCTTCGCGCCGGAGGCGGGCAGCGAGAGGATGCGGCGCGTCATCAACAAGTATGTGCCAGAGGAGGTCATTCTGGAGGCGACCGCGCAGACGGCGCGACGGGGCTGGAACAAGCTGAAGTTCTACTTCATGGTGGGGCTGCCCACGGAGGAGATGGAGGACGTTCAGGCCATTGTGGACCTGGTCGGGAAGGTCTCCCTCCGCTATCAGCAGACCTGCGGGAAGCGCCCCCGCATCCGCGTGGGAGTGTCCACCTTCATTCCCAAGCCGCACACGCCCTTCCAGTGGCTCCCCCAGGACCGGCCCGACTCCCTGCGCCGAAAGCAGGAGCTTCTCCGGCGCGGCCTGCGAAAGGTCGGCGCCGACTTCTCGTGGGTGGACCCCGCGGAGGCGGCCATCGAAGGGCTGCTGTCCATGGGCGACCGCCGCGTCGGCGAGGTCATCTACCGCGCCTGGCGCAAGGGGTGTCGCTTCGACGCCTGGGGCGAGCACTTCCTCCTCGACAAGTGGCTGGAGGCGATTGCGGAGGTCGGCCTGTCGCTCGACTTCTACGTCTATCGCGAGAGGCCACTGGACGAGGTGCTGCCCTGGGCGCACGTCAGCGCGGGCGTCACGTATCCGTTCCTCCGCAAGGAGCACAAGAAGACCTTTGTCAGCGTGGACACGCCGGACTGCCGCAAGGAGCCGTGCCAGGTGTGCGGCTTCCAGACGCGGGACAACCTCTGCTCGCTGAAGTACAATGACTTGGTCGCCTTCGTCCGCGCGAGGAAGGCGGCGACCGAGGACGCGCACAAACTGGCGGGGGCAGCCGTCCCGTAAACTGACGCACCGCGCGGGAGCACTACAACACTTAATGCGCATCTTCTACGGCTGGTGGGTGCTGGCGGCGAGCGTCGTCATCACCGCCTTTGGCACTGGACCGCTCTTCTACGGCTTCGGTATCTTTTTTCCGTCCATTCAGCAGGAGTTCGGCTGGAGCCGCACCCTCATCGGGGGCGCGTATTCCGCCGCCACCATCTCCGGCGGCCTCGTCACGATAGTGGTCGGGTTCCTCATAGAAAAGCTCGGGCCGCGCAAGCTCATGCTCGTGGGCATCAGCGCCGCCGCGGTCGGGTACATGGCCCTGTCGCTCGTCCAGTCGCTGTGGATGTTCTACGCCGTGTACATCGTGCTGATCGCCGTGGGCATCTACGGGGGCGTGCAAAGCCCCACGGAAGTCGTGACGGCTTACTGGTTTGTCCGGCGCCGCGCAATGGCCCAGGGCATGCTCTCCTCGGCCATCGCCGTCGGGGGGATGACCATCTCGCCCCTGTTGGCGATGGCCATATTGGCGTACGGCTGGCGCAATGCCGCCCTCGCGGTGGGCGTTGTGATAGCCGTGTGCTGCATCCCCGCGGCGCTGCTGGTGCGTGACCGCCCGCAGCAGATGGGCCTTTCGCCGGACGGGGTGCCAGCGCCGGGCGACGGCCAGGCGGCGGCCACTCCCGCCTCGGTGCGGGCGACAGATATGACGGTGCGGCAGGCCCTGAGGACGCCTCAGTTCTGGCTGCTCTCCGTGGCCCTGGCGCTGAAGTTCATCGGCTCCGGCGCCGTCTTCGTCCATCTCATCCCGTACCTGGTTGACCGGGGCTTCGACCGGCAGACGGCGGCCAACCTGCTGGGGCTTCTGGCCCTGGTGAGCATATTCGGGCGCGTCCTGTTTGGCTATCTGGGCGACCGTGTGTCCAAGCGGATATTGCTGACCGTGACCATGTGTCTGGAGTGCCTGGGCGTCATTCTTCTTATGGGCGCAACGACTCTCTCGCAGGTCATCCTGGCCGTGGTGGTCTTCGCCCAAGGCATGGGCACCCTGCCGCTCATCCCGGCCATCCGCGCGGAATACTTCGGGCTGGGCAAATTCGCGGCGCTGTCCGGCATCATGTGGGGCATCTCCACGATGGGGTTGGTGGCGGGGCCTGTCGTAGCGGGGCTGAGCTTTGACATAACGGGCAGCTACACGAGCGCCTTCGCGCTGTTCATCGGCGCGTACGTGGTCGCCATCCTCATCAGCGCGCTCACGCCGCCGCCTCGCCGCGTGGCCGCGCTGGTGGGACGGTAGTAGCGCGGAATGCCTGTTCGGCGCGCCAGCCCTGGACTATAATGGAGCGCGTATGAAGCCACGCAAGCAGGAGCAGCCCGAGCGCGTCGTCGGTGGCCAGGCGGGCACGGAGGACGCGCCGCTGGACACCAGCCTGCGCCCCAAAAAGCTGGCCGATTTCGTCGGTCAGGAAAAGGTCATTGGCAACCTGCAGATCGCCATCGCCGCCGCCAGGAAGCGGGGCGAGCCGCTCGACCACATGCTGTTTTATGGCCCGCCGGGCCTGGGCAAGACCACGCTGGCCTACATCATCGCTGCCGAGATGGGCGTTAGCCTGCGCATCACGGCCGGCCCCTCGCTTCAGCGCGGCGGCGACCTCGCCGCCATCCTCACGAATTTGAAGGAGGACGACCTCCTGTTCATTGATGAGGTGCACCGGCTGGCCCCTCCGGTGGAGGAGGTCCTCTACCCGGCCATGGAGGACTTCGCCGTGGACATCGTCATCGGCAAGGGGCCGGGCGCGCGGAGCCTGCGGCTGAGCCTGCCGCGCTTCACCCTGGTGGGGGCGACGACGCGCTACGCCCTGCTCAGCCCGCCGCTGCGGGACCGATTCGGTGCGGTGTACCGCCTGGACTTCTACTCGCCGGAGGCCGTCCGGCTCATCCTGGAGCGCTCCGCGCGCATTCTGGGCATCGCCGCCGAGGACGATGGGCTGTGGGAGATCGCGCGGCGGGCGCGGGGGACGCCGCGCATCGCCAACCGCCTGCTGCGGCGCGTGCGCGACTTCGCCCAGGTGCTCGGCGACGGGGTCATATCCCGCAAGGCGGCGGTGGAGGCGCTGGAGCGGCTGGATGTGGACGAGAAGGGGCTGGACCTGACCGACCACAGGGTGCTGCGCACCATCATCGAAAAGTACAATGGTGGGCCGGTGGGCCTGGAGACCATCGCCGCCTCCATCAGCGAGGAGGCGGACACCATCATGGACGTGTACGAGCCGTACCTGATGCAGATGGGCTTTCTGGGCCGGACGCCGCGGGGCCGTGTGGCGACGCGGCTGGCCTACGAGCACCTCGGCCTGCCGTTCAAGGAGCAGGCCGGTACCCAGCAGGCTGGCCTGTTTTAGGGGGCGGCGTCCCGCAACAGAAAGGCAGCGCCAGATGTTTGACGCGCCGCCAGGCGCATCCTCATGACCATCCTCACCACTGTCATCGGCAGCTACCCCGTCGAAGGGCTTGCGCCAGAGGCCGCCCTGCGCCGCGCCGTGGCCGACCAGCTAGCTGCGGGTGTGGACCTCATCGCCGACGGCCAGGTCCGCGGCGATATGATTACCCGCTTCGCCTCGCGCATCCGGGGCTATGATGTCTCCTCCGGCCGGTTCGCCATCTTCCAGAAGCTGGAGGAATTTCCGGAGCCAATCACCCTGGCGGACACTCTGCTGGCGCGGGAGATGGCCGGGGACCGCGCCGAGGTGAAGGCTGTGCTCACGGGGCCGACGACGCTGGCCCTGGCGTCCACGGTGCAGCCCGGAGCGCACTACCTGGGCAACGACGACGCCGATTTGGTGCACGTACTGGCGGACATCGTCGCCAACGAGGCCGCGGCCCTGGCGGAGGCGGGCGTCCGCGTGGTGCAGGTGGACGAGCCAGCCTTCAGCGTGGGCGGGGCGGACATCGAACTGGGCATCCAATGCGTCAATCGCATCGCGATGGAGGCGCCGGTGGTCGTGCTGCACGTCTGCGGCGACGTGCGCCCCTTCTTCGACAGGTTGCTGCGCGCGGACGTGGCGGTGCTGGCCATTGAGGGCACGCGCGAAGACCTCCTGCCCCCGCTGGACCGCCGGACGATGGAGGCGGCGGGCAAGAAGCTGTGCCTGGGCTGCGTGGACTCGGCGAGCGAACGCGTGGAAAGCGTGGATGAGGTGCGGCGACGGATAGAGCGGTTTGCGGAGCGGGTCGGCGTGGAGAACCTCTGGGTTGCGCCCGACTGCGGCCTGCGTCTCCTCAGCAGGGAATCGGCCCTGGGGAAGCTCACGGCGCTGGTGGAGGGCGCACGCGCGCTGGCGGGCTAGTACTTAGCCATGCAATAAGCACGGCATGGAAAGTCGCTCATGGTGAGCCCGTCGAACCATGAGCGGGGCTGGGGCGAACCTGGTGTATGCGAACTTACGCAACCGAGCACTAGCGTGACGCTGGGGAGGGCAACCAGCTATCGCGTACTGGCTCATGTTGTTTGCAGCTTCGCGGGCTGCTATAATTCGCACGTCATGCGCTCCTCAACCTCGGCCAGCCCCGTGTCCGTTGTAGCGGCCTTTACCTACGGCCCGTGGTCCCTGGAAGCGCGCCACGTCCAGCAAATCCAGGCCATCTCGCCGTGGGTGCGCGCCACTGAAGCAAGTCAGCTTTTCGCTCGGGCGGCGCGCGGCGACACCGAGGCGGCGCGCGCCCTGGACCCTGTCCTGCTGGATGCGGAAGTCCTTTTCACGCGCTTCGTGCCGCGAGACCTTCTGCGCCGCGCGCCGAATCTGCGCTGGGTGCATGTCGGGACGGCGGGCGTGGACATAGCCCTCAAGGAGTCGCACGTCCTGGGCAGCGGCGTGACCGTCACGTGCTCCATCGGCATGCACGCGGTGCCGGTCAGCGAGTTCATTCTGAGTGGCGTGCTGGCGCTCAACAAGCGCGTGCCCGCCTTCTGGGCGGAGAAGGAGAAGCGCGTCTGGCGGCGCGCTGAGCGGGAGATGCCGGTGGTGCAGGGCGCCACGATGGGAATCGTCGGCTACGGCCAGATAGGGCGGGCGACGGCCCGTCTGGCGAAGGCGTTCCGCATGCGCGTCGTGGCGACGAAGCGCTCGTGCACCGCGCCGATGCGCGACGCGGACGGCGCGGACCTGCTGCTTCCGCCGTCGCACCTGCGCGAATTGCTGGCGGAGAGCGATTACGTGGTCATCTGCGCGCCTCTGACGCCGGAGACGGAGCGCCTCATCGGCGAGGCGGAGCTTCGCGCAATGAAGCCAACGGCGTGCCTGGTGAACATCGCGCGCGGACGCGTGGTGGACGAAGCTGCCCTTGTCCGCGCCTTGCGGGAGGGCCGTATCGCCGGCGCCGTGCTGGACGTCTTTGAGGATGAGCCTTTGCCCGCCGACAGCCCGCTTTGGGATATGCCCAACGTCATCTTCAGCCCGCATATAGCGGGCGGCAGCGAGCGCAACCCCGACCGCGCCACCGACCTCTTTTGCCGCAATCTGGCAAACTATCTGTCGGGACAACCGCTGGTGAACGTAGTTGACCCGGCGCGGGGGTATTGACATGCCCGCGTCGTCCGGCCACCGGCTCGTCGTCGCAATCGGCGTCCCCTACAGCGATGCGCTGCGTCAGGAGATAGCCAGGGAGGTAGCGCGGGTTGCGCCGCACGCCGAGGTGCGCGACATCGCCGCGCTGATACGCGAGGAGCGTCGGCTGCGGCGAGAGGGGTCGCAGGCCGAGGGTCTGGCAAAGGCGAAGGCCGATCTGGACAAGCACCTGGTCGATGTCAACATCTTGTTCACGCTGCCCGTCGTCCCGGACCTGCCGGCCCGCGCGCCGCGCCTGCGCTGGGTGCACTTCATCTCCGCGGGAGTGGACCACGTCATGACGCAGGAGCTTGTCCGCAGTCCTGTCCAGGTCACGGACTCCGGCGGCATCACATCGGCGGGCATGGCCGAGTACGCGCTGGGCGTGATGCTCCTCTTTGCCAAGCGCCTCTGGACCTACGAGCGGCAGAAGAGAAAGCGCGAATGGTGCAAGGAAGATGTCATCCCTGTGGAGCTGCACGGGCATACGGTGGGCATCCTGGGGGTGGGTGGTATCGGCCTTCAGGTCGCGCGTCTGGCGAAGGCCTTCGGCATGCGCGTCCTGGGCGTCCGGCGAGGGACGACGGCCCCTGAGACCGGCGTGGGCGACGTGGACGAGATGCTGTCGCCATCCGCCCTGCACGACATGCTGGGCCGGAGCGATTATGTGGTTATCGCCCTGCCCGCCACGAAAGACACGGAGCGCCTGTTCGGCGAGCGCGAGCTGCGGGCGATGAAGCCGTCCGCGTACCTGGTCAACGTCGGGCGCGGGAGCGTCGTGGACGAGCCTGCGCTTGTCCGCGCTCTGAAGGAAGGGTGGATAGCCGGCGCGGGGCTGGACGTGTTCTCGCGGGAGCCGCTCCCGCCGGAGAGCGAGCTGTGGGGCCTGCCGAACGTGTACATGACGCCCCACGTGTCCGGCAATCTGCTCGGCGTGGAGCCGCCCATCATGGCTCTGTTCTGCGACAATCTGCGCCGCTATCTGGTGGGCGAGCCGATGAAGAACCTTGTGAACAAAGAGGCGGGCTACTAGTGTAGTGCTCCCGAAGTTCGTTGCAAATGTCATTGCGAGCCCCGATGAAATCGGGGCGTGGCAATCTGGCTGCGGGGTGTACCCTTCCTCCAGATTGCTTCGTCCTCCGGCAAGCCGGAGTCCTCGCAATGACAATTCGTAAGCGTATTTCAGAAACAGGGCACTAGCAGGCTGTTTCGAAAGGAGAATCCAGTTCTTCCCTGGAAGAACTGGCGGGGGTCTGGGGGTGTCCTCCAGATACAATTTTTCACCCCCTTCCTGCTTAGGAAGGGGGTAGGGGGATGGTCAAAAAGGGTCTTTCATCACCCTTCTGGACAGCCTGTCCGAGCCACATAGAACCCCTCTTCCCTGGGACATGGATACAACTTGTGACTCCCGAAAGGAGGCTCGCATGGCCCTCACCTACGAGAAGAAGGATAGGGTCGCCATCTTCACCATCAACCGGCCTGACGCTTTTAACTCCCTTGACCCGGACACACTGGAAGAGTTCAGCAAGGCGCTGGTGGACTTCCGGGATGACGCCAATCTGTGGGTGGGCATCGTCACCGGCGCGGGCCAGAAAGCGTTCTGCGCCGGCGCCGACCTCACCAAGACCATACCGCGGATGCTCAACGCGCAGGAGCCGTGGCGTCCGCCCGCCACCATCATGCGGGAGATGGAGATATGGAAGCCCCTCATCGCAGCCGTGAACGGCGTCGCGCTGGGCGGCGGCTGCGAGCTGGCGTTGGCCTGTGACATTCGTATCGCCGCCGAGAACGCCACCTTCGGCCAGCCGGAGGTCAAGTGGTCTATCATCCCCGGATGGGGCGGGACGCAGCGTCTCCCCAGGCAGGTGCCGTACGCCAGGGCCGCGGAGATGGTGCTGATGGGCCGGAGCATCAAGGCGGAGGATGCCCTTCGCATCGGCGTGGTCAACGCCGTGGTGCCTCAGGACAAGCTGATGTCCACAGCGCTGGAGTGGGCGCGGGAGATATGCAACCAGGGGCCGCTGGCCGTCCGCGCGGCCAAGGAGGCGATGCTCCGTGGCATGGAAATGCCGCTGGAGGCGGGCCTGCGTCTGGAGCAGATGCTCTTCGATAACCTGCGGCATACCGCCGACGCGCGGGAAGGCCCCCGCGCCTTCGCCGAGAAGCGCAAGCCCGTCTTCAAGGGCGAGTAGGCCCATAGGACTGCTACTGAGGAGGTCGTGCTCAACCATGACTGGGAAGATTAAGAAGGTCGGCGTCGTCGGGTGCGGCATCATGGGCGGGGGCATCGCCCAGACGTGCATCGCCGCGGGCTATCCCACCGTCGTCCGCGAGGTGAACCAGCAGCTTCTGGACAAGGGGATGAACGCGGTGCGTTCCAACTTGGCCAAGGCCGTGGAGCGCGGCAAGATGACGGAGACCCAGAAGAGCGAGGCGCTGGCCCGGCTCACGGGCACAGTGCGATTCGAGGACTTCAAGGACTGCGACCTGGTCATAGAGGCCGCCATCGAGAACATCGAGGAGAAGCGCAAGGTGTTCTCGGCGCTGGACGGCGTCTGTCCCGCTCACGCCATTCTGGCCAGCAACACCTCGTCCCTGTGCATCGCGGAGATGGCGGCGGCCACCAAACGCTCGGACAGAGTGGTCGGCATGCACTTCTTCAACCCGGTGCCGGCGATGAAGATGGCGGAGGTGGTGCGCGGCATCGCCTCCAGCGACGAGACCATCGCCTCGGCCAGGGCCTTCGTCGAGTCCCTGGGCAAGACGGTCGTCATGGCCAAGGACACGCCAGGGTTCATCGTCAACCGGCTGCTGGTGCCGTATCTGCTGGACGCGGTGCGGGTGCTGGAGAGCGGCGTGGGAAGCAAAGAGGAGATTGACCAGGGCATGGTGCTGGGCTGCGGCCACCCTATGGGGCCGCTTACGCTCATAGACCTCCTGGGTCTGGACACCACCTACTACATCGCCCAGGCCATGTACCAGGAGTTCGGCGAGACGCGGTTCGCGCCGCCGGTCCTGCTCAAGCGCATGGTGCTCTCCGGTCGCTTGGGCCGCAAGACGGGCAGGGGGTTTTACGACTACACGCAACAGAAGTAAACGAAAGATAGGCCGCGCGGATTGCCCGCGGCTTTGCTCGGGCGGCTCTCGGAAGGACGAACAAAGGAGGCGATATGAGTGCAAGCGATGATATTGTCATTGTCAGCGGCACGCGGACGGCCGTAGGCCGGTTCGGCGGCGGATTCAAGGACCTTCCCGCGCCGCGGCTCGGCGCCGTGGCCATCAAGGAGGCGATCCGGCGCGCGAAGCTGGAGCCGCGCGATGTGGACCACGTGGTGATGGGGTGCACGCTTCAGATAGCGGATACCATCAACGTGGCGCGGCAGGCGGCGATCTACGCGGGCGTGCCCGTGGAGGTGCCCGCCTTCACAGTCAACCGGCTCTGCGGCTCCGGCGTGGAGGCCATTCACAGCGCCGCGCGGATGGTTGCGACGGGCGACGCGGAAGTCGTCGTCGCGGGCGGCGTGGAGAACATGAGCCGGATGCCGTACATCCTGCGCAACGCGCGCTGGGGCTATCGCATGGGCGACGGCGTCCTTGAAGACAGCATGGCCGCCGGAGTGCTCCAGTGCCCCATTAACGACTACCACATGGGCGTCACTGCCGAGAATGTGGCGACGAAATACGGGGTCAACAGGGAAGACCAGGACAAGTTCGCTCTGGAGAGCCAGAAGCGTGCGGTGGCCGCCATCAAGGGTGGCCTGTTCAAGGAGCAGATTGTGCCGGTCCACATCCCGCAGTCCAAGGGGGAGGCCGTGACTGTGGACACGGATGAACACCCGCGTGCCGACACGACCCTGGAGAAGTTGGCGAAGCTCACGCCGGCCTTCAAGCAGGGGGGGACGGTGACGGCGGGGAACTCGTCCGGCCTCAACGACGGCGCGGCCGCCGTCGTTGTGATGTCGCGGCGCACGGCCCAGGAGAAGGGGCTGGAGCCGTTGTTGACTCTGCGCGGGCGCGCCGTGGCGGGCGTGGACCCGGCGTACATGGGCATCGGGCCGGCGCAGGCCGTGCCCAGGGCCATGAAGAGGGCGGGGCTGCGCGTTCAGGACATGGACCTCATCGAGTTAAACGAGGCGTTCGCCGCTCAGGCCGTCGCCGTCATGCGCGAGTTGAACATGGACTCCGCCAGGACCAACGTCAACGGCGGGGCTATCGCCCTGGGACATCCCCTGGGCGCCACCGGCGCAGTCCTGGTGGTCAAGCTTATGTATGAGATGGCCCGCCGCCACTCCCGCTACGGACTGGTCACGGCGTGCATTGGCGGGGGCATGGGCATCGCGTCCATCTTCGAGCGCGCGTAGGGCGACGGGGCGCTGCGGGCCCAGTCGGTCCGGTGAGACCCCTGTCCGCGGTTCCCAGCATGTCTCACACAGACATGCTGGGAACCGCTATTGTCCGTTACGTTGACACACCCATATCCCATTGGTATACTCTCGCACACAGCATGCGCGGCTCTCATGGGCTATGTGGTGGTCGTTCCCGCGAGGGAACAGAAAGAAAGGGAGGAGCCTTTATGAAGCAACGTAGGAAAGTTTGGATGGTTCCCGCGGTTTTCCTTGCCGCCTTGGCAATGTTAATAGCAAGCTGTGCCCCTGCGGCGCAGCCTGCCCCGGCGGCTCCGGCTCCGTCCGCGCCAGCGCCGTCCGCTCCCGCGCCCTCGTCTCCGCGGCCCGCGGCGCCGCAGCCTTCGGCGCCCGCTCCCTCAGCGCCCTCGCCGAGTGCGCCGGCGGCCACCGCCACGCCCGGCCCGCGCGCCGGCGGTGTGCTGACCATGGTGGTCGCCAACGATCCGGCGAGCTTTGACCTGCACCAGGACACCATCCCCGCGAACATTATCGCCAACCCCGCCTACAACCGAGTGGTGCAGTACTCCCCTGTGAACGGCATGGACATCGTCCCGGACCTGGCGGAGAGCTGGAGCGTGAGCAAGGATGGACTCACCTACACGTTCAAGGTCCGCCAGGGCGTGAAGTTCCACAATGGAGCGCCGCTGACAGCGGATGATATTGCGTTCACGCTGCAACGCGTGACCACGCCACCAAAGGGCCTCACCTCGGTGATCAGCTCCTTCGTCGCGCCTGCCACCGAAAAGATCGAAGTCGTGGACGCCAGCACCGTGCAGGTCAAGCTGAAATTCCCCTTCGCGCCGCTCCTGTCCGCTTACGCCATGGACACCGTGCCTGTGTACTCCAAGGCGTGGGTCCAGGACAAGGGCGACATGAAGACGACCATCATGGGCACGGGCCCATTCAAGTACAAGTTCTTCACGCCGTCCGTGAGCGCTGCAATGGAGCGCAATCCAGACTACTGGGTGAAGGGTCGCCCGTACTTGGATGGCACCCAGGTCTTCATTGTGAAGGACGCGAACACGCGCGTCGCCGCTCTGCGCACCGGCAAGGCCCGCATGGGCGCGCGCGGCACATCGGCCTTGTCGCCGAGCCAGATGGAGACGATCAAGAAGGAGGTCCCGCAGGCCCAAATATTCCCGATCGCTAGTTCCCTAGGCAGCGCGGCGTTCTTCAACACGCGCGTCGCGCCGCTAAGTGACGTGCGCGTGCGCAAGGCGTTCCATCTGGCCATTGACCGGCAGGCCGCCATCAAGGTTGTGGCGGAAGGCGCGGGCACGCCGAGCCGCTTTTTCCCGCTGGAGGGCTGGGGCATTCCGGAAAAGGAGCTCTTGACCATGCCCGGCTTCCGGGCGGACAAGTCCGCCGACATCGCCGAGGCGAAGAAGCTGCTTGCCGACGCCGGTTTCCCGAATGGTCTGTCGCTCACCCTCTACTCTCGCCAGAACCAGGCGACGCGCAACAGCGCCATCTTCATGACCGACCAACTCACCGCCGTGGGTATTCAGGCAAAGGTGGAAGTCCTGGAGGACACGGTCTTCTGGGACAAGGGCTACACCAAGTCCTTCCAGGTCATGGTGTTCACGCCCGCCGCGCTCATAGCCGACCCCGTGTGGTTTGGGCGCTACTATTTCCCCGGAGGAAGTTTCAACTTCACGGGCAATGAGGCCGACAAGAAGCTGTCCGACATGTGGACCAAACAAGCGCAGATTTTGGACCCCACGGAGCGGCACGCGGTCATCCGCGCCGTGGACGAATACGCGTGGAACGAGAGCGTGTCTTCCGTACCACTTGTCATCTTCAACACCTTCGTGGTGGCGTGGCCCGAGGTCAAGGGCCTCGTGCGGGGTGCGACGGACTACGCCACGAACAACTTGCAGGAGATATGGCTGGCGCAGTAGCGCAAGTCGCTGGGCGCAGTGGGCGGGGGTTGCATCGCGCTCTACTGGTGGCGGTTGCCGCCCTCTCTCCACTGTTGACGCTATAGTGTCGTGCTTCCAATAATTCGTTACGGAAGGGGTTCGTCTGGAATCTCCGACACGAGGGAGCCAGAGGGGGCAGACCCCCGTAGCCTGTCCCTTCGGCAGGCTCAGGGCGAGCTCTGAGCGAAGTCGAAGGAACGGGGGCACTGGGGGTGACCCCCAGTATCCCTCATTCCCCTTCCTCGGAGAAGGAAGGGGAACTAAAGGGGATGGTTCCCTGGGTGAAAGACCAGGAACCATGCAAAGGCGATTAACGCCGTGGGCCGCCGTGCGCGCGCGCTGCGGCGAGCGCACGGCGTTGCAGAGTCTCGCAGGTAACGAGATTTCGAAAGCACTACAATAGCACCTCATGGAGAATGACACCGCCGTTCGGCTGGAGTCGCCGAATGGCTGCATTCCCTGGGTTGCGACTAACAAGCCGGGATGGGTGGACGCGCAAAGTCCAGGGGCGCGCCCGCGTTCCTTTTCAGGCGCCCTGGCTCGCTCCACATGTGACCCACCCACATTGAGTAACGAGGTGTGAACGTTGGCACTGCCGCTTGAGGGGATCCGCGTCATAGATTCGTCCCAGATATTCGCCGGGCCGGGCGCCGCCATGTACCTGGGCGACCAGGGCGCTGACGTCATCAAGATAGAGCCGCCGGGCGGCGACCCCTGCCGAGGGCTTCACACGTCGGAGCGCCTGGGCAACATGAGCAAGCCTTGGCTGATCATCAACCGCAATAAGCGGAGCATTGTGGTGGACATCCGCACGCCCGACGGGCGGGAGATTGTCCACAGGCTGGTGGGCACCTCGGACGTGTTCATTCATAACTATCGTCTGGGCGTGGACAAGCGTCTGGGCGTGGACTACGAGACGCTCTCGCGGCTGAATCCCCGGCTCGTCTACCTGCACGTGACGGGCTTCGGGAAGAAGGGGCCGTTCGCGCACACCCCGGCCTACGACCTGGCGGTGCAGGCGCGTGCGGGCATCCTGGGGGCGCGGCGCCTGGCGGACGGCACGCCCATCGGCTCCCCCATCATGGTGTCAGACCTGGCCGGAGCCATGCTGCTGGCCTATGGAGTGACACTGGCCCTTTTCCAGCGCACGCGGACGGGCCGGGGCCAGACGGTGGAAAGCTCTCTGCTCAACATCTCCCTGGCGATGCAGAGCTATCAGCTTGTCCAGGTGGAAGGGGAGAATACGCCGCTGCCGGGAAGCCTGCCCAACGCTCTCTACTCGCCCTACAAGGCCGCCGATAACGAGTGGCTGATGTTCGTGTGCATTACGGACGCCCAGTGGCACGGCCTGTGCCGGATCACGGGGCTGGAGCATCTGGGCGAAGACCCCGCGTTCGACACCTACATGAAGCGCCTCTTGCTTTCGCCCGAGCTGCAACCCGTGCTGGACGCCGTGTTCGCGACGAAGCCCCGGGCCGAATGGCTGAATCTGCTGCAGGAGGCTGAAATCCCGTCATCTCCCATTCAGAGCAGGGAAGAGGTCTTTGCCGACCCACAGGTCTTGGCAAACGACATGATAACGACGTACCGTCATCCCGTGGTGGGCAACGTGAAATTCCTCAATGTGCCTCTGGAGCTTGACGGGATTCGCGGCACCCTGCGCCGTCCCGCGCCGACGCTGGGACAGCACACGGACGAGGTCATGGCGGAGATGGGCTTCAGCCCGGCGGAGGTCAAGCGGATGCGCGCGGCCAAGGTGGTGGCCTAGCGGCAACGGGGCCGCCCCGCGGCGAATTCGTTCCCCCGCGCGACCTCAGGCTGCCTTGCGGCCTGACAGGCCCGCCGCCAGGATGAACGAGCGGGACTTCCCCCGAGCGATGCTGGTGAGCAAGCCTTGCTCCTCCAAATGGACAATGGTCCACGCCACCTGGGATGTCCGGATTCCGAGGGCGCGGCACAGGACGGGCAGCGTTGCGGAGCGGTTGGCCCGCAGGTACTCAATGATCTTGGTCTCGGTACTTGTCCGTTCAATTGTCTCGACGTGTTGCATGCGTATTGCCATATGAGTGCTTTGGTTATCCTCCCGTATTTGTGACATATATCACATAGTAATGCCAGTATAGCCCGTTTTGCGACGTTGCGCAAGGACTGGTGGGCACAGAGGCGGGCTTCATGAGCATGGCCGGGTGCATTGCGTGGAGTGGGGGAGGGCTGGCCGTGGGCCTGAGCACATTGCGTGGAGTCGCGGCACGTCTGAAAGAAGCAGGAGTGAAGGCGGCATACACATGCCGCCTTCACTCCTGCGGCGCGGGTGCGTTGCTCAACGAGAAGGGCGTTACTGAGCTGGCTTGGCGATGGGCTTGCTGGCCAGGAGGCCCAGTATCTCCGGCAGCGCCCGCTCCGCCCGCTCGGCGATCACCTCAGGCGTGTCCTGCGGCTTCGCCTGTGGCATCACCACAATCGGCAGGTTGCGGTAGCCCAGGGACGCGGCCTGCTGCCGGGCTGCCTGCGCAAAGGAGTCGTGCGAGATGGTCACCTGAGGGATGCCGCGCTTCTGAAACTCGATGCCGTCGCGTACCGCGGCGGATGTGCAGGAGCCTCAGCTACAGGTCCCGTTGATGACCACGTCCGCCTGGGCGGCTATCTCCTCCAGCATCTCTTTGGGCGCGACGCGCGAGAGGTTGGGCTTGGTGCGCCAGACGACTCCCTTGAGCTTGTAGCGCTTCTCCAGTGTGGACTTGATGGTCTCGAAGAAGGGGTCGCGGCCGTTGGCGGCGCCGCTCACCGCGCTCCCGTGGTGGTTCAGCAGGCCCAGCACCTTGCCGTTCAGGTCGTCCACCTTTGGCGCCAGATTGGCTATCTTGGCCAGGCCCTTGAAGTCCACCGTGGGGTCAAGCACGACAAAGTTTGCCATTGTGTCCTCCTTAGACTCGCTCCGCGTCTGTCCGCGGATTTCTACGCGCTCTTCTTCGGCAGCGGCACGGGCCGCGCGACGGCCATCCCGCCCATGAGGCCCCAGCCGGGGCACCAGGCGGTGAACCAGTGCGCCGCGGTGCCGCCCGCAACCGCCAGGTGCAGGTCGGACGGGTCCGCCACGACGGGCACGCGCGTCTCATCGTTCTTCTGGTCCACCCACTTGGGCCAGCCCGGGTTGCCGACCGAGGGGTCGAAGTTGTAGAACCCCCGCTTCAGGTCGCCCAGGCGGCGCCGCGCGTTGTCGAACAGGAAATTACGGATGTCCGATTTGGTCCAGCCGGCGGCGGCCACCTTCTGGGCCACCTTGGGGCCTATGACCAGCAGCCCCTGCCCGCCGTTAGCGTACTGGATGTTGTTGCCGCCCATCCGGCAGATGGTGTCGGCCCATGTGTAGAGCGTGGACTGCGCGTCGCCGAGCGTCAGCATGCCGTGGGGCGACTCCACGCCGATGACGACCACGCCGCTCTCGGAGGTCAGCCCGAAGTCCTTGTGGAACGGCGGCCACGGGTTTTCCTCGATGTTCTCCGCCACGCAGAAGGTGTACCGACCGGGGTGGCTCAGGGGCGCCTTGGCGTTGAGGTTGGGATAGGAGCCGCCGAGATTCCACAGGATGAGCCGAATGGCGCGTCCGATGGTGGCGTTGGGCCGCCCCTGGCCGAACACGGCGTCGGCGTAGTTGAATCCCAACTCCTTGACGATAGGCCCGGACACGACGGTGAGCGGCTCGTTGGCGTGGGTTGTCGTCTCCACTCCGTACAGGTTGAAGCGCTCGTCCAGCATGGCGTCCAGGGCCGCCAGCACCACGGGGAAATAGGACGGCTTGCACCCGGCCATCACGCACTGGATGGCCAGCTTCTCGATGGTCGCCTCGCCGTTCTGTGGCGGCACGAGTCCCACCACCTCGTCCGGCTTGCGGCCCGCGTGGTCAAGCATGGCCTCAACGCGCTCGGGCGTGGGCGGGCAGACGGGCAGGCCGTCCGTCCAGTTCTTTTCAAAAGCCAGCTCGATGAAGTCCCAGGCATCCTTGAACTCATGCGTGCGTGAGGCCAGGGCCATAGTCGCTCTCCTTCACGGGAATGGCCCATTATAGGAACACCCACGCCGGGGTGTCAACGGAAGCAGGCGCTGGGGCCCGCCGTGAGCCGGGGAGATTCCTCGTCCTTCCGCCGAAGGACTCGGAATGACAGCCATGATTTGTCACCCCGAGCGGAGCGAGGGGTCTCTCCCGCGGGAGGTCTCCGGAGAGATTCCTCGTCCTGACTCATGCAGACTCTTCGCTGCGCCAGGGCAATCGCGTCTAATTCCTTCTATGGACACGGCAAACCACAAAGGGGGCGTCCCTTCGTCTCTCCGGCGAAAAGCCTGCCCCGGCGAAGGCCGTGGGCCGGAGCCCAGGGACGCAAGCTCGCCTGCAACCGGCGACGCTCGCGTCCTGCTTCGGAAACGCGCTCCCTATTCCATGTCATACCGGCGGAAGCCGGTATCCAGAGAAGCGCCGGGGAACGCTGGATTCCGGCCCCGTATCAGGTACGGG
>JAUSIH010000114.1 GCA_030648205.1 Dehalococcoidia bacterium
TGGTGGACGGTAGCTACCACGACGTGGACTCCTCCGAGTTGGCGTTCAAGACGGCGGGGTCAATCGCCTTCAAAGAGGCCGCCAGGCGGGCCAGGCCCATCCTTCTTGAGCCAATCATGAAGGTGGAAGTAACCAGCCCGGGCGACTTCCTGGGCGACGTGCTGGGCGACCTGAGCTCCCGCCGCGCCCGCATCATGGACATGGAAGGCAGGGTGGACGGCCGGGGTGATACCCAGGTCATTCGCGCCCACATCCCGTTGGCCGAGTCGTTTGGCTACGCCACCACTCTGCGCTCGCTGTCGCAGGGACGCGCGAACTACTCCAAGGAGTTCGACCACTACGAGGAAGTGCCACGGTCAGTCGCGGAAGAAATTGCCAGCAAGGGACGTTTGGTCCGAAGGTAGCCGGAGATAACATATGCCCAAGCAGAGGATTCGCATCAGGCTCAAGGCCTTTGACCACCGTATTCTGGACCAGTCCGCTTCCCAGATCGTGGAGACGGCGGAGCGGACCGGGGCCAACGTAACAGGGCCGCTGCCTTTGCCCACCCGGATTAAGCGGTGGACGGTCACCCGTTCGCCGCACGTGGACAAAGACAGCCGTGAAGCGTTTGAGATGCGGGTGCACAAGCGGCTTATTGACATCCTGGATCCCACGTCCAAGACGGTGGACGCGCTGACGCGGTTGAACCTTCCCGCAGGCGTGGACATCGAGATCAAGCTGTAATCCAAGACAACGAGGAGCGTCACCCGCAAAAACGTATTCGGGGTGACTCCTCCCCCTGGGAAAGGGGGAGAGGCAGAGATGGTTAACGGACTGATAGGACGCAAACTGGGCATGACGCAGGTCTTCCTTGACGACGGCGCGGTGGTCGCGGTCACCGCCGTCGAAGTGGGGCCGTGCTACGTGACCCAGGTGAAAACCAAGGCGAAGGACGGCTGTGAGGCTGTCCAGCTCGGCTTCGGCGAAGTCAAGAAGCTGAACAAGCCGGCGAGGGAGCACCTGAAGGCGACGGGCAAGCTGTTCCGGTACCTACGCGATGTTCGCCTCACGGACGGGGACTCCCTCCAGGTGGGCGCGAAGCTGGACGTGAGCCTGTTCAAGGCTGGCGACCTGGTGGACATCGTCGGCACGTCCAAGGGCCGTGGCCATGCCGGTGTGGTCAAGCGCCATCACTTCAAGGGCGGACCGCACACGCACGGCCAGTCGGACCGAGAGCGCCGCTCCGGCTCCATCGGCTCCACGACCACGCCGGGCCGCGTTATTAAGGGCATGCGCATGGCCGGCCACATGGGCAACGCACGGGTGACGGTGAAACACATGGAGGTGCTGTCCGTGGACCCCGCCAAGAACCTCATGGTGCTGCAGGGGGCCATCCCCGGCGCGGCGGACGGGCTAGTGCTCATCAACAGGTCCACGAAGGTGAAGAAGACCCGCGTGGCGCCTCCGACCAAGGGGGGCAAGGCGGTTACCAAGGCCCCCGCCAAGACTCCCGCGAAGTCCGCCGCGAAGCCCGAAGCCAAGAAAGCGTCCTAGGACTAATACGATGGAACTACAGGTACGTAACCTTACTGGAGAGACGGTGGGTAGTATCCAGGTCAGCGATGAGCTCCTGGGTGTGCCCCTGAACGAGGCCGTGGTGCACCAGGCGATGGTCCGCCAGCAGGCCAACCAACGCACGGGCACCCACGCCACTAAGACGCGCGGCAATGTCTCGGGCGGCGGCAAGAAGCCGTGGCCTCAGAAGGGCACGGGCCGGGCGCGCGCGGGCAGCACGCGCTCGCCGCTCTGGAGGCACGGCGGCGTTGTATTCGGCCCACATCCGCGCAGCTACCGGCAACGGATGCCGCGCAAGATGCGCCAGCTGGCCCTACGCTGCCTTCTTTCGGCCAAGGCGTTGGAAGAGAGGCTCATTGTGGTGGAGAACCTCATTGTGCCACCCAAGACGCGGGAGATGTCCAAGACGCTGACTACTCTTGGCGTGCAGCGCAGCGCTCTGGTGGTCACTCCTGACGCCAGCCGGGATGTCGCACTCGCAATTGGCAACCTGCCCGGCTTCAAGGCCTTGGCGGCGCCCTACCTGAACGTGCTGGACCTGCTGAAGCACGACTACCTTGTCATGACCGTAGATGCCATCCGGCGGGCCGAGCAACTGTGGGCACCGGCCGCCGCCGCACCGGGAGAGTAGGCCATGCACTACACGGATGTCCTCCGGCGGCCTGTCGTAACGGAAAAATCAACGGCCTTGCAGGAGCTCGGGAAATACACCTTTGAGGTCCACCTTCGCGCCACCAAGCGCGAGGTCAAAGAGGCGGTTGAAAAGGTCTTTAGCGTGAAGGTGACGCGAGTCAACATGCTGCGCATCCCCGGCAAAGTGAAAGTCGTCGGGAAGCGCCGCATCCAGCGGCCCGCTATGAAGAAAGCTATTGTCGCTCTGAAGTCTGGAGACAAGATCCAGATCTTCGAGAACGTGTAGGAGTCTCACCGTGGGACTGAAGATACTTAAGCCCACATCTCCCGGCCGTCGTGGCGTGGTCGCCGACGACTTCAAGGACATTACCAAGAAGACGCCGGAGAAATCTCTGACGGTCCTCAACAAGAAGCATTCGGGACGCAACAACCAGGGGCGGGTCACGGTGCGTCATCAAGGCGGCGGCAGCAGGAGAATGCTGCGCACCATTGACTTCAAGCGCGACAAGGCGGGAATCAAAGGCCGTGTGGCGAGCATTGAATACGATCCCAACCGCACGTGCCGCATCGCGCTGGTGCATTACGTTGACGGCGAAAAGCGCTACATTCTGGCGCCCCTCGGCTTGCAGGTTGGCGACACGGTGGAGGCGGGCCCCAGCGTGGAGATCAAGCCGGGCAACGCCATGCCCCTTAAGTTCATCCCGCCGGGCACCATGATCCACAATGTGGAGATGAACCGGGGCAAAGGCGGGCAACTGGTGCGCTCAGCGGGCACCGCGGCCCAACTCATGGCGCGCGAGACCGACAAGCTCGTGCAGGTGCGCCTTCCCTCCGGAGAGGTCCGCCGAGTGGACGCGGAGTGCTACGCCACCGTGGGCCAGGTGGGCAACCTGGACCACAAGAATATCGTGCTTGGCAAGGCGGGCGCACGTCGGCACAGGGGCTGGCGGCCCTCGGTGCGCGGTTCGGCCATGTCTCCGCGGGACCATCCGCACGGCGGCGGAGAGGGCCGGAACCCCCGGGGCATGCCGCCCAAGACACCCTGGGGCAAGCCCGCGCTGGGTTACAGGACCCGGCGGCGCAAGTATTCCAATCGATTCATTGTGCAGCGACGTAAGAAGGACTAGTCCTTAGATAGTGTAGCTAAAGCGGAGAGAGCATGTCTCGCTCAACGAAAAAAGGGCCTTTTGTAGACAAACGCCTCCTGGAAAAGCTGGAGGCGGTGGTCCGCTCCGGCCAGAGAACGATCATCAAGACCTGGTCGCGGCCGTCCACCATCACCCCGCAGATGGTGGGACTCACCATTGCGGTGCATGACGGCAGGCGCCACGTGCCTGTTTTCATCACGGAGAATATGGTGGGGCACCGCCTGGGCGAGTTCGCCCCTACGCGGCAGTTCCGCGGACACTCGTCCAAGGCGGCGGCGGAGAAGGCCGCAGGAGCAGCGGCACCCGCGGCGGCACCCGCGGCATCGCCCGCGGCGGCGCCGAAGAAGTAGGCTTAGGGCGGGAGGAAACACGGTGGTCAGTCAAGACGTTGCCCCACGCGAGGTTACGGCGCTGGCACGAAACGTGCGCGGCTCCAGCAAGAAATTGCAGATTATCGTTAATACGGTGCGTGGCAAGAGGGTGGAGGACGCGGTGAACATCCTGCGTGTCCTGCCCTCTCCCCAGGCGCGTAAGGTGCTGAAGGTGGTCAAGTCCGCCACAGCCAACGCGGAGAACAACTTCCAGATGGATCCCGCGCGGTTGCGCATTGTGAAGGTCGCGGCGGAGGCCGGTCCCACACTGCGGCGCATGCGCGCTCGCGCCCGTGGCCGGGCGAACGTGATCCGAAAGCCCACTTGCCACATCCGCGTGGTGGTGACTGAGGAGGAGGCCTAAATGGGACACAAGGTCCACCCCATTGGATTTCGCCTGGGGGTTATCAAGGACTGGCAGGCGCACTGGTTCGCAGCCAAGCCGGAGAAATACAAGACCCTGCTGCTGGAGGATATAAAAATCCGCCAGCACATCGCAGGGAAGTACCGGGAGGCGGGCGTCAGCCGCGTGGACATTGAACGCCAGGCGAACGAGGTCCAAGTGACCATTCACACGGCCCGCCCGGGCATCGTCATCGGACGCGGAGGCCAGCGTGTGGAGGAGTTGCGGGGAGAGATGGAGCGACTCGCTGGCCGGCGAGTCCGCCTGAACATCCAGGAGATACGCCAGCCGGAGTTGGACGCTTATCTGGTGGCCGCCAACATCGCCGAGCAAATGGAACGCCGCATCTCTTATCGCCGGGCCATGAAGCAGGCCATCACGCGGGCACAGCAGTCCGGAGCCAAGGGCATAAAGGTCATCTGCGCGGGCCGCTTGGGCGGCGCGGAGATTGCGCGCCGGGCAAAAGAGTTCTGGGGGCGCGTGCCGCTTCACACCCTTCGGGCGAACATTGACTTTGGCATCGCCGAGTCGCGCACGACGCTGGGCCGCATCGGCGTGAAGGTGTGGATATATTCAGGCGACATCATGCCCGAGGCCAAGAGAACGGGGCCTGAGGCACCCATCGAGGTCAAGATAGAGTCCTCCAAGGCTGAAGAGGCGAAGACCAATGCTGCAACCCAAACGAGTCAAGTACCGTAACGCGCATAGGGGGCACCGCAGGGGTAAGGCCCATGCGGGCGCCAGCGTAGCCTTCGGCGAGTACGGCCTGAAGGCTATGGCCTCCACATGGATTACGGCCCGCCAACTGGAGGCGGCCCGCCGCGCGATGACCCATTACATCAAGCGCGGCGGCCAGGTCTGGACCCGGGTGTTCCCGGACCTGCCACGGACACTGAAGCCGGCGGAAACCCGCCAGGGAGGCGGCAAGGGCTCCGTGGACCGCTGGGTGGCCGTCGTCCGTGCGGGACGGGTGCTGTTTGAGATGTCGGGCGTCCGGGAGGACGTGGCCCGAGAGGCTTTTCGGCTGGCGGCGCGCAAGCTGCCCGTGGAGACAAAGTTCGTGACCCGGGCCGAGACGGCCATTTTCTAGGCGGGATTGCATATGGTAGCTAAGAAGACGACTGAACAGCTCAGCAAAATTCGCGGCATGACCGACCCGGAGTTGCGCAAGGAAATCGAGGACGCGCGCAGAGAGGTGATGAATCTGCGCTTCAAGTTCGCGACGCGACAGCTCGCCGACGTGAGTCAGATCCGCAAGACGCGTAACAAGATAGCGCGCCTGCAGACCATCCTGGTGCAGCGCGCCCAGAAGGCGTAGGGAAAAGACGATGCAGAAGACAGTGGTTCCTTCCAAGACGCACAAGGTCCGGGTCGGCCGGATCGTGAGTAATAAGATGCACAAGACGGTAGTGGTGGCCATCGAGTGGCGGCAGCACCACCCCATCTATAAAAAAGCCGTGCGGCGCATCACCAAGTTCTACGCGCACGACGAGCAGCAAGAGTGCAAGCTGGGCGACGTTGTCCAGATCATGGAGACGCGGCCGCTCTCCCGGCTCAAGCGCTGGCGCATAGTCAAGATCGTCGCCCGTGGCGACCATGTGGATTTGCCTTCGGCTGAGCTAGAGGCACCGGCCCCGGAAGCGCCCGCCGTGGCTGAGGCTCCCGCGCCTCAAGCGGAAACGTCGCCCGTCAGCGCCTAGTCCAAAACCGTGGTGTAAAGAGAGACTCTGATGATCCAGACCTACACGCGACTCAAGGTAGCCGATAACTCCGGCGCCAAGGTCATCCTGTGCTTCAACATACCGGGAAGCTCCCGGCGGCGCTACGCCTACATCGGCGACACCATCGTCGCCACGGTCAAGGAGGCGATTCCGGGCGCACAGGTCAAGAAGGGCGACAAGGTACGGGCCGTCGTGGTGCGCGCTCGCTGGCCGCACAAACGGCCTGATGGGTCCACTATTCGCTTCGATGACAACGCGGCCGTCATCCTCTCCGACAAGAACAATCCCAAGGGCACGCGTATCTTCGGGCCCGTGGCCCGTGAGCTGCGCGAAAAGAACTTCACCAAAATCGTCTCCCTGGCCCCTGAGGTCGTGTAGGGAGCGTGAGGTTATCTCCATGAACATTCGTAAAAACGACACCGTGATGGTGATGACGGGCAAGGACCGGGGCAAGCGCGGAAAGGTCCGCGTGTCCTCCCCCAAGGACGACGCCCTGATTGTCGAAGGGATCAACATGGTCAAGCGCCATGTGAAGGCCCGGCCCGGCGTCCGTCAGGCGGGCATCATTTCCCAGGAGGCGCCTCTCGCGCAGTGCAAGGTCATGCTCGTTTGCACCAAGTGTGACAAACCAACACGTATCGGATTTCAGGTTCTCGAAGACAAACGGAAGGTACGCGTATGCCGGAAATGCAAGGAAGTGATCGACTAGCCGCGGGCGCGGACAAGCCGCGCGCCTCGGACGAGAAGAAGCAGAAGCCATCCCGCGCCAAGGCGCAGGAAGGAACACCCGCGCCCGCCGAGGCTGAGGCCAAAGCCAAGCAGCCGAAGAAGGCGGAGGCGACTCCCGCCGCGTCCGAGGAGAAGGGCAGGCAGCAAAAGAAGGGGGAGACGGCCCCCGCTCCGGCCTCCGCCGAACAGAAAGGCAAGGCCGCCAAGCCCGCTGCCAAGGCCCCATCCGCCGACGATAAGGGAAAGGGCAAAGCGAAGGCAGCGCCGGCTGAGCCGGTCACGCCGCCTCCGCCGCCCCGCCTTCGGGACATCTACCGCCAAACGATAGTCCCCGCCATGATCAAGGAGTTCGGGTACAAGAACGCCATGGAGGTCCCACGCCTCGCCAAGATCGTGCTGCATATCGGCATGGGCGAGGCGCTGACCAACAACAAGGCCATGGAGAACGCCACCCGCGACATGACCACGATCGCGGGGCAGCGTCCTGTCACAACTCTCGCCAAGAAGTCCGTGGCCAACTTCCACGTCCGGCAGGGTCAGGCCATCGGCCTGATGACCACCATCCGGGGTAACCGAATGTACGACTTCCTGGACAGGCTGGTAAGCGTCGCGTTGCCGCGCATTCGCGACTTCCGCGGCGTGCCGCGGGATGCCTTCGACGGGCGCGGCAACTACTCGCTGGGGCTCCGCGAGCAGGTGATGTTCCCGGAGATAGACTACAATACCATTGACCACGTCCGCGGCATGCAGGTGAACGTTTGCACCACGGCGAGGACTGACAGCGAGGGGCGCCGCCTTCTGGAGTTGATGGGGATGCCCTTCGTGAAACCCGGCGAGAACAAAGACGGCAAGGATGGTAAGCAGCCCTCGGCGCAACGCGCGTCCCCCGCCGCCGCACCCGCAGTTGAGGTCGGTGACGGGAAAGGCGCCTCCTAGGCGCCCCTTCCAAGAGAAGGAAAGGTGAGAAGCCAATGGCAAGACTGTGCAAGGTAGTTAAATCAAAAAGAACGCCGCCCTTCGCGGTTCAGCGCCACAACCGCTGCAACGTGTGCGGGCGCTCACGGTCATACATTCGCATGTTTGGACTGTGCCGCCTTTGCTTCCGCCAGCGGGCGCTGAGGGGCGAGCTTCCCGGCATCCGAAAAGCAAGCTGGTAAAAGCCCCATCCGCCCGCGCATGCGGGCGAGTAGAAGGTGACACTCTATGATGACAGATCCTATCGCCGATATGTTGACGCGCATCCGCAACGCGGTCATCGCGCGCCATGAGAGCACCGTCATGCCCGCGTCCAAGATGAAGGTCGCCATGGCCAAAATCCTGAAGGACGAAGGCTTCATCAAGGACTACGAGGTGGTACGGGGCCAGCCTCAGCGCGTGCTCAAAATCCACCTGGCCTTTCGGGACAGGAAGCAGCCTGTGATCTCCGGCATCCAGCGCATCAGCAAGCCCGGCCTCCGCGTCTATTCCGGGGCTGGCCAGGTGCCCCGCGTCCACGGAGGCATAGGGATCGCCATTGTATCCACGTCCAAGGGTCTCCTGACCGGCCAGCAAGCTTGGCGCCAGAAGATGGGCGGGGAAGTCGTCTGCTACGTGTGGTAGAGGGAGCAGTTATGTCGCGTATTGGCCGCATGCCCATAGTTATTCCCAAAGGCGTCCAGGTGACGATCAACGGGGCCCAGGTGACGATCAAGGGACCCAAGGGAGAGTTGTTCCACTCTGTCATCCCTCGCATCACCGTGGCCGTCAAGGAAGGCCACGTCATCGTCGCCCGCGCTGACGATGAGCGCCCGACGCGTGCGCTGCATGGTCTGACGCGTGCCCTTCTGAACAACATGGTCGTGGGCGTGACCCAGGGGTACCAGAAGGCCCTGGAGATCGTGGGCGTGGGCTACAGGGTCCAGCCGTCAGGCAAGCACCTGGCGCTGAACGTAGGTTTCACGCATCCGGTGGAGGTGGCGCCGCTTCCCGGCATCACCCTCGCCGCGGAAGGGACAAACCGCATTATTATCTCCGGCGTGGACAAGCAGCTTGTGGGCCAGATGGCCGCAAAAATCCGCAGTATGCGACCGCCCGACCCCTACAAGGGCAAGGGCATCCGCTACGTGGGTGAGCGCATCAAGCTCAAGGCGGGCAAGGCCGCCGCCGGCAAGGCAAAGGCGTAAACTATGCCAAAACTCGCTATCAATCCATGGCACATGCGCCGGGTCCGTCACGAGCGGGTTCGCCGCAACATGACGGCGTCTCCGGACCGCCCTCGACTGTGTGTCTTCAGGAGCCTGCGCCACATCTACGCCCAGGTTATTGACGATACCCGGGGCAATACCCTGGTCAGCGCATCCACGGCGGAGCCTGAGCTGCGCGAACGGCTGTCCAAGTCCAAGAAGATCGAGGCGGCGCGTGCGGTAGGCCAGCTTGTGGCCCAACGGAGCAAAGAGAAGGGCCTCACCCAAGTCGCGTTCGACCGAGGAGGATACAAGTACCATGGCCGTGTCAAAGCCCTGGCGGACGCTGCCAGGGAAGGGGGACTGC
>JAUSIH010000115.1 GCA_030648205.1 Dehalococcoidia bacterium
CGGGCCACGGGCAACATGTGGACATCTCCAAGCAAGAGGCGGCCATGGCCTACATGCGCCAGGAAGTCAGCGACTACGTCGCCACGGGCGAGGTCACCAACCGCGCCAACGCCGCGTCGTACCACCGTGACATAGCCCCCAGCAAGGACGGCTACATCACGATCCACTTCATCAACGACAAGGAGTGGGAAACCTTTGTGAAGCTGATGGGCAACCCTGAATGGACGAAGAGCGACAAGTTCAAAGACGTGCCAGGCCGCAAAGAAAACCATCGGGAGATGATGCGGCGCATAACCGAGTGGACACGCCTGCACACCAAGCTGGACATTTACGCCAGCGCTCAGGCCTTGCACTCCCCCACGGGCGTGTACCTCACGCCGGACGAGCTGCTCGCATCGCCCCAGTACGCTGCCCGCGACTTTTTCGTGGACATCACGGACCCCTCAGGGCGTGCATGGCGCGTGCCACGGGGTCCGTGCGAGTTCTCTGAGACCCCCTTTGCGGTCCGGCGGCCCGCGCCCCGCCTCGGAGAGCACAACGATGATATGTTGTGCGGCCAGCTTGGGGTCTCCCGAGAACAACTGACGGGCCTCCGGCGGACAGGAGTCGTCTAGATGCAAGGAAACGATCTTCACGCGCACCGCGCTTTGAGCGGGGTGCGCATAGCGGACTTCACATGGCTTGCGGCGGGGCCATACGGCACCCAGCTTCTCTCCTTTCTGGGCGCGGAGGTCATCCGCTTTGAGACTCGAAAGCGGCTGGACAGCTACCGTCGCACGTCATCGGCGCCCGGCGTCGAAGGACGCATGCGCGCTCTCCTCTTCAACGATGTGAACCTTAATAAGATGTCGCTGACCGTGGACCTCTCCACCCCTGAGGGCCTCGCGCTCGCCTTGGAGGTGGTCCGGATAAGCGACGTGGTCGCGGACAACTTCAGTCCCGGGGTGATGCAGCGGCTCGGCCTGGGCTATGAGCGCCTGCGCAGGATACGCCCAGACATCATCGTCATTTCCTCGTCGGCGTGCGGCTCCGCCGGCCCGGAGGCGCGGGTCGTGGGCTACGCGCCCACGTTCTCCGCCCTCGCGGGATGGGGACACCTCATGGGATTCCCGGACATGCCCCCCGCCGAGATAGGACGCGACACCGACCTGCGAGTTGGCTCCGCGGGCGCCTTCTCCGTTCTCGCCGCCCTGCACTATCGAGAGAGCACCGGCCGCGGCCAGTTCATTGACCTCTCCGCGCGCGAAGCGCTGACCTGCTCCATCGGCGACCTTCTTTTGGAGAGCCAGATGACGGGCAGGTCGCCCATGCGTCAGGCGAACCGAAAGCCCGGCATGGCCCCTCACGGCGTGTACCGTTGCAAGGGCGAGGACGCCTGGGTGACGATTGCGGTCGGCTCGGAGGAGGAGTGGGCGGCCCTGTGCGCGGCTACCGGACGTCCCCAGTGGAGAGACGACCCGCGCTTTCGTGATATCTACCTCCGGTGCAAGCACCAGGATGAGCTGGACGCTCTGATTGGAGAATGGACGCTCCCGCGGACGCCCGCCGAGGTGACGGACATTCTGCAGGGAGTCGGCGTCGCCGCGATGCCCTGCCCGACGAACCGCGACCTGCTGGCGGACAGGCACCAGCGCTTCCGCGGCAGCTTCTCAGACATACAGCATCCCGAGCTTGGCCCCATCACGGTGATGGGCGCTCCCTGGAAGTTCTCGGACACCCCCGTGCAGCCGCCCGCGCCATCGCCGCTCGTCGGCCAGCACACCGACTGGGTGCTCGCCAGCCTCCTCGGCCAAAGGCCCGCGGAGATCGCCCGGCTCACCGAGGCCAACGTGCTCTATTAGGCGGCACACAGTATGTCATTCTGGAAGAAACGTGTACCACCTACATCGCATTTGCCACCCGACATAGTGGTTCCGGAGGTTGATGAATGGCTTGAACGTTATAGTAGTTTAGCATAAGGCAGTGTCGTCGGTTCAAGTCCACTGGCATCGAGGTTATGGGTGTCCGGGAATGGGTAAACAAGCTAGACTGAGGCTGTCTAGCTTGGCCTTGCTGGGTGCGCCAGAATGAGTAAGGAAGTGTCGAACTGTAGCTGTAATTGGGTTGCCTGCTTGGACGAGCTCACCATGAGCGGTGTGACCCGCTCACCCTGAGCCTTTCGGCTTCGCTCAGGGCAGGCTCTATCGAAGGGAGACCGTGCGTTTTCTAAGACCCCTTGTGGCGCCGAGTCACCTGATAGACCTTCCCCAGCAATATCAGGACCGCTATAAGGAGGACTACCGCGACACCGGCCAGAATGGTCGTCAGAAGTTCCATCGTCTCCTCTTTCTTCGCCCGGCCAGTCGGGATTGGGTGTCGCGCAAGGCGGCTCGACCTTCGCCTCTACCAGCAGACAATCCCAATTATAGCAGCATTCCGCGGAAGCGAGGCTGACGGGGCTGCGGGAGAAAGCGCGGGGCACGCAGGAGAGGCTACGGGAGGTGGGGTAGGCTGATAAGTTGCACGTAGGGGAGGCTCCCAAATGGAGCCAGAACTGTCTTTATGACCAGTGGTCGGTCGCGCCGTTACGGTCCTACGGGGACAATCTGAACATCGTCTATGATGTGCCAATTAGCAGCGTCGCCTACGCCAGATGCAAAGCCCATACCGCCGTAGGTCTTGTCCAGAGGCCCGCTCCAGCGCAGAACAACCGCACCATCTATAGAAACCGCGATATTCTCATGCTGCACTAGCACAGTAGCCGTATGCCATTGGTTGTCATTTGTTCTGTTGTCTTGCACCGACACCACGTGATTTTTGGGATGGTCTTTTATTAGGGCCACCTCGTTCGGAGTCGGGTCGAATATTCCGCAGTCTCCACTGTTCTTCCACGTATCAAACTCTATACCGTAGCCCGGGACAGCAAGACAGTTCGCGTCCGCGAACCCCAGGCTTCCTCCCGTGCCCGGTGTGTAGTCTTTCTTCTTGTAGAACATGAACACCATACCGTCAGCGCCGCCACCGCCCCCGATACGATAACGGAAGCTGACCGTGAAGTCTGACCGGACATCCTGTTTCAGCCAGACTAGGCCGACCGTTTTGCGGCTGGTTGGCTGTGTCAGGACGACATAGGCATTTTGAAGATCACGATAGGCACTTCCTCCGTACAGCCAAAAACCGCTGTCCGAAGCAAAATTATCCTTCACTGGAGACAGCAATGCAGGAACCGGTGTTGGCGATGGGGGAGCGGGTGAGGGCACAGGAGTGGGCGACGGGACGGGAGTAGGTGAAGGCACGGGCGTTGGTGTCTTGGGCACAGGAGTGGGTGATGGCGCAGGAGTAGGTGTCTTGGGCACAGGAGTGGGCGACGGAGCGGAAGTAGGTGAAGGCACGGGCGTTGGTGCCTGTGGTATAGGAGTAGGCGAAGGCACAGTTGTCGGCGCAGGTGTTAGGGTTGCAGGAATGAATGATGCTGCCGCAAGCGGTGACGGATTTGCAGGAAATGGCGGGGTAGATGTAGAAAGAGGGTACTTAGGGGATGGCGTTGAGAAGGCGAAAACGGCGGCCCCCGTCGCTAATAAAATCACAAGGAGAATTCCTATCCATGGTAAAGCGCGCTGGCTGAGTTTTGCACCTTGTAAAACTTGCGGTGCCGGAATTGGTGAAGGTACAGGAGTAGGTGCCTCTGGACAGGCTCTAATGATAGTTAGTTTGTTAGGCTCTACTTCACTCTTTGGCCCTGGTACTGGGTTATTACATAGCAGGCATGCATATGAGTAAGATGTTCTATGAACTTCACAATAATTAGGGATATTTTCTGTCGTGGTATCCTTTGGTTCTGGGTCTGACTTGTCCTTATTAGCTTCAGCGTTTACTGATTGTTCCGTACTACTAGTTATTTTATTAAGCCAGTCATTAGTCTCTAAACTTACATTCCCTCTAATCCCCATACCAGATGGGTAGCTGCGGTCTATTTCAGCCTTTCTTTCTTCTATCTCTCTCTTATCTCTGTATGACCAGCCATCTCCAAAGCAGGATGGACATCGTATTATTCCTCCCTTTCCCTCCTTTAGCATTCTTAGGTCTTGGTCTTGTAGCTTGCTACCTAGTATTCTGGCTACTGTGCCTGTTCCCCCACAGGTAATACATTTTACTATGTTGACTTTGCCTGTGCCCTTACATCTAAAGCATCCCTTACCTTGGCAGAGCGGGCATTGGGTAATTCCCTCTTTCAACTTTTTGGATAATTCTTTGAATTCCGTGCAGCTTAAACAGGTGCAAGTTGACGGATGACTATCAACCTCTCGCTCGTCTTCCTGTTTTGGCATAATGCCTCCTCACTGGAGATAGGCAATGCACCTCTTGACCGCAAGAATCGCTTCCTGCGATTAGAAACGCAGATTTACTATAACCCTCAATAATGGTGTCGCTGCTACTATATCATCCTTGTCCACTCACGCAAAGCTCTTAGCATTTCCCACCCCTCCTGCCTCCCGCCGCAGACCGCGTCATTCCTACAACGTCGCTACGCCTAGCCTCACTGCCTTGTGAAAGCCCCACCGGGGCGCGTCCCATGCCCTCTATGGGCCCGCACCCCCGGCACCCTCCCGTCCCTGACGCGGCGCTAGCCGCAGCGCCAGCACAAACGACCTCGCGTAGAACGCAAACATCACGAGCGATACGATGCCGCCGCCGCGCGCTTCACGCCAGGCGGGCCGCGCTCATGGACGCACCCTCTGGAACAGGTACCAGTACGACGCCGCGCCGCGCTCCTCGCCTCCGCGGACCCAGACGGCGCGGAACTCGTCCCCCAGCGCGACCCGCGTCTCGTCGGGGGTCAGCCCGACCGGACGCCCGTTCATCTCGCGCGGGCCCCATGCGTACAGCATGTAGTATCCCTCGACGCGCAGCACCCGCCGCAGCATGGCGGCGTACGACTGCCGCTGCTCGGCGGCCAGGCTGTGAAAACACCCGATATCCAGGACAAAATCGAATGGAGCGGCGATGGCGGGACCCTTCGGTGTCCCCAGTCGCAGGACGTCGCCGGTGTGGAACGTCGCGGACACGCCGGCCCGCCGCGCCTTCTGCCGCGCACGCCGGACGGCGAGCCACGCGGCGTCCACTCCCACACTCTGAAATCCATGCCGGGCCAGGTAGATGGCGTTGGTGCCCGTCCCGCACCCGATGTCCAGGGCGCGGCCCGGCGGGACCCGCCCTCCCTCAATCAGATCAACGACCTCCGGCGGCGTGACGCCCGTATCCCAGGGCGCCCTGCCGAGCAGGTAGAAGATGTTCCACAAAAGTTGACGCATAGCTGCTCCGGTATGATGTTCCCGAAGTTCTGCGACAATGTCATTGCGAGGCCCAACGAAGGAGGGCCGTGGCAATCTGGCGGCAGGGTCCACCTCTCATCCAGATTGCTTCGTCCTCCGGCAAGCCGGAGTCCTCGCAATGACAATTTGTAAGCGTATTTCGGAGACAGGGCACAGGCCGCCCGCCTACCGCATCACCTCGCCGCCGTCCACCGAAAACGACTGGCCGGTGATCTGCGCCGCTTCGCCGGACGCGAGGAACGCGACCATCGCCGCGACGTCGTCGGGCGTGGCCACGCGGCCCAGCGGAATCTCCCGCGCCCGCGCCGCGACGCGCCGCGCCTGGTACTCCGCGTAGGTCAGCCCCGCGCGGTCGGCGGCGAGCTTCTCCTCTATCTTGAATCGCCCCGTATTGACCGCGCCCGGGCAGACGGCGTTCACGCGAATGCCGTGGGGCGCGGCCTCCAGCGCCAGCGACTGCGTGAAGCCGATGACCGCGAACTTGGACGCGCTGTACGCCGAGTTCCCCGCCGTCCCCTGCCTGCCCGCGATGGACGAGATGTTCACGATGACGCCGCCGCGCCGCGCGCCCAGCATCCAGCGCATGACCGCGCGGCAGCAGAGGAACGTGCCGCGCGCGTTCACCGCCATCACGTGGTCCCATTCGTTCTCGTCCAGCTCCACCACCGGGGCCGCGTAGTTGCCCACCGCGCGAGCGTTATTCACGAGAATGTCCACACCGCCGAGCTCGCGCACCGCCGACTCGACCAGCCGCTCCACCTGCTCGGTGCGCGTGATGTCGGTGACGACGGGCACCGCACGTCGGCCCAGCGCGCGGACCTCCTCCGCGACGCTCTGGATGCCGCGCCAGCCCGCGCTCACCTCGTCCGGCGGGAGCCGGTCCGGCGGCCGCTCGATGTCGGCGAGGACGACGTGCGCGCCATCCCGCGCCAGCCGCAGAGCGATGGCCCTGCCGATGCCTCCCATGCCGCCGGCCCCCGTGACGATAGCCACCTTGTCCTTCAGGTCGTGCATCGCGTACCCGCCTTTCCTACCCCGTTACCGTCCCGCCTCCCGCTCCAGCCGGTGCAGCCAGTCCAGCCCCTTCTTCGTGTCGCTGGCGATGCGCGGACGCGGCTGGAACTTCAGCCGCCACTTGAATCGCCAGTACAGGAACTCCCGCCACTCCGACAGCGACAGCGAGCTGCGCCGGGGCAGCTTCTTCGCCCGCTGAAAGACCCGCAGCATCTCGTCCCGCGTACAGCCGTAGATGCGATGGAAGACCTCGTCGTCCAGGCCGCTGTCCTCGTTCCGCCACCGGCTGCGCCGCTCCTTGCGCAGGTCCTCCTCCACCGCGAGGTGCAGCGCCTCCTCCACCTCCACGCCATAGAGGAAGTTGAGGTGGGCCTTGTGCTTGGCGGGGCCGAGCAGTCGCCGGAACTCCTCCTGCTTCAGCGCCAGCGGCGGGCGACCCCGAAACACGAGGGCGTCGCGCTCGTGCTCGGGCGCCAGGCCGCCCAGCGCCAGGCACAGCCGCTCCGCCAGCGCCAGCCAGTCGAACGCCTCCCCCGCCACGACGTAGACGTAGCGCCTGCCGTCCACGTCCTCTTCCGGCGCAGTCCATTCGGCCATCGTCTCCAGCAGCGCGATGTACCAGTGTTTCCCACCGCGGACGGCGCGACGCAAACGCTCGAGCAGGGCGGAGACGGAAGGCTGGGGCTGGGACGATGGAGGTCTGGTCATGGACGACTCTGGCTTTCCACTCTCAATAACCGTGCAATCAGAGTATGCCTAACAAAAAAGCGGCCAGCACGACCGGTGCTGGCCGCTACGTCATAACACTAATCCTGTATCGGTCTTCCCGGCGGAGACGCTACTTTCCCTTGCCTGTCAACTTGCGAAGCACCGCGCGGACGGGATCGTAGTACTCATCCGCCACACGCTCCTTCAGGGGTATGATGGCGTTGTCCGTAATGTGAATACCTTCAGGGCAGACATCCGTGCAGCACTTGGTGATGTTGCAGTAGCCAATGCCCGCCGCGTCCTTGATGAACTCCAGGCGGTTCGCGTCGTCCAGGGGGTGCATCTCCAGGCCGGCCATCCGAAGCAGATACCTGGGTCCCACGAAGATTTCCTTCCCGTCGTGGTCACGCAGCACATGGCACACGTTCTGACACAGGAAGCACTCAATGCACTTGCGGAACTCCTTCACTCGCTCGATGTCATCCCCGGCCATGCGCCATTTGGTATCCTTGCGCGGCGTGAACGGAGTGATCCGTTTACCTACCGAGTAGTTCCAGGAGACGTCGGTCACCAGGTCCTTGATGACAGGGAACGTCTGCAGCGGGCGAACGGTTATCGGCTGGGTCAGGTCAAGCTCGTCCATGCGGAACATGCACATAAGCCTGGGCTTGCCGTTGACCTCGGCGCTGCACGAGCCGCACTTGCCCGCCTTGCAGTTCCAGCGCACGGCCATGTCGGGAGACAGGTGCTCCTGGATATAGTGCATGGCGTCCAGGACTACCATGCCGTGCTCCACCGGCACCGTATATTCCTTGAACTCCCCATTGCTGGCATCGCCTCTATAAACCCGGAAGATGGCGTCCATCTTTATTTCTCCAACAGCAGCGGTTGTAGCTCAGGCGACACCTCGACGCGCGTCTCCCTGGCGACCGCCAACCCCCCACCCTTTCGCCGCGCTATGAAGAGAAGCTTGCCCATCTCCTTGCTGGTATCGGGATAGTCCTCTCTGGTGTGCCCCCCTCTGCTCTCGGTGCGCTCCAGCGCGCCGAGGACCACGGCCTCGGCGGTGGTCAGCATCAGGTGCAACTGCAATGCGGTGTGCCACCCGGGGTTATAGACCCGGGAGCCGGTCACGCGCGTCTTCGCGGCGCGCTGCCTGAGTTGGGTTATGACCTGCAATGCCTTTTTCATGTCATCAGCGTTGCGCACAAGGCCGACATTGTCCTGCATGGCTGCTCGCAGGTCGCTGAAAACGTCATAGGGGTTCTCACCGTCGGCGGCCTTGAACGGCGCCAGCATCTCGTCAATGTATTTGGACACCTGCGCCTTGTCCGCGGACGGCGTGCCCGGCAGCTTCTTGGCGAACTCAGCGGCGTGCAGGCCGGCCCTCCGTCCGAACACCACCAGGTCGGTCAGCGAGTTGCCGCCCAGGCGGTTTGCCCCGTGCAGCCCGGCGGCGACTTCGCCCGCGGCGTACAGCCCCTGCATCGTTGTGGCCTGGGTCTCCGGATCAACCCTGATGCCGCCCATTATGTAGTGACACGTAGGCCCTATCTCCATGGGCTGCTTCGTGATGTCCACGTTGGCCAGTTCCTTGAACTGCTGGTACATACTGGGCAGGCGGCGCCGTATGAAGGCGGCGTCCCTCTGCGACGCGATATCCAGGAACACGCCGCCGTGCGGGCTTCCCCTGCCCTCCCGGACCTCCCTCGTGATGGCCTTGGCCACTATATCGCGGGTCAGCAGCTCCGGAGGCCTTCTGGCTGACTTGTCGCCTTTCAACCACCGCGCGCCTTCCTCTTCGGTCTCGGCGTATTCGCCCTTGAACATGTCCGGCACGTAGCGGAACATGAACCGTTCGCCCTTGGAGTTCTTGAGCACGCCGCCGTCCCCTCGCACGCCCTCCGTCACCAGCAGGCCCATCACTCCGGGCGGCCACACCATGCCCGTGGGATGGAACTGAACGAACTCCATATCAATAAGGTCGGCGCCGACCTGGCTCGCCAGAGCGAAGCCATCGCCGGTGCACTCCCAAGAGTTGCTGGTTATCTTGTACAGCTTGCCCAAGCCTCCAGTGGCCAGCACGACAGCCTTTGCCTGGAACACCACGAACTCGCCTGTCTGCCTGTTGTAGCCGATAGCGCCGCTGACGCGTTGGCCGTCCATCAGCAAGCTGTGGACGGTGTACTCCATGTACACATCCACTTTCTGAGTGACAACCTTGTCCTGCAGAGTGCGTATCAACTCCAGGCCGGTACGGTCGCCTATATGGGCCAGCCGGTTGTACAGGTGACCTCCGAAGGCCCGCTGAGATATCCTTCCATCGGGGGTGCGGTCAAAAACGGCGCCCCACTGCTCCAGCTCCAGAACGCGCTCCGGCGCTTCCTTCGCGAAGATCTCGGCCATACGCGAGTTATTGATAAGCTTGCCGCCGCGCATGGTGTCCCGGAAATGCACCTTCCAGTTGTCTTCCGAGTGGACGTTGGCCAGAGAGGCGGCCATTCCGCCTTCAGCCATCACCGTGTGGGCCTTGCCCAACAAGGACTTGCTGACCAGCCCCACTGACGCGCCGCCGAGGGAAGCTTCATACGCCGCCCGCATCCCCGCGCCCCCAGCCCCAATCACCAGGACGTCGTGAGTATGGACCTTGTAGTTTTCCATTAGAAAATCCTCAGGTCGGTGATAGCGCCGGTGGCCACCAGCCGTATGTACAGATCAGAGAACCCGACCCAGACAAGGCTGCACCATGCAAAGACCGGGTGGCGCGCGTTCAGCCTGCTCACGATCTGCCACAGCTTGAGGCGAGACTTGTTGTTTGACGGACAGTCCATGCAGCCCCCCACGCGGTGGCGGAGGCAGTGACACGAGAATGTGTACAGACCGAGAAGCGCCGAGTTCAGGACGAGAACCAGCGTGCCTATGCCCATCCCAAATCCACTGGGGAAGAAGAACGCCCGTATGGCGTCATAGGTCAGGAACCCCCAGACAATGATAGCCAGATAGAGGAAATAGCGGTGCGCGTTTTGCAGAATGAAAGGAAATCCCTGCTCGCCGGAGTATCCCCCCCGCTTTTCACCAACGGCGCACGCGGGCGGGTCCCAGAAAAAGGCTCTGTAATACGCCTTGCGGTAGTAGTAGCAGGTGAGCCGGAAGCCCAGAGGCGCCCACATCATCAGAATGGCTGGCGATATGCGCCACCAACTAAAGTTCACCAAGGGTTCGCCCTTGTTGCCCGCCAGCAGAGGAGAGAAGAATGGCGACAGGTAGGGCTCTGCCCAGTAGTTCTGACCGGAGATCACTGCCCAGGTGGCGTATATGATGAAGCCGCCCAGGACTACGACCGTGATAAGGGGTTCAAGCCACCACGTGTCCCGTCTCAAATTGGCGGGAGATCCTCGCCTTGGAGTCTGTGCTCTGGCCGTCGCTTGCACTCCTGTACCCCCACGTTACGCGCGGCGCCAGGGCGACCTTCGAGAGAGGGGCCTTGTCCCCGCGCGCGAAATCCGGACTGTTTCGAGTATGCGACTATATCACGCCCGCACCTGCGCCGCAAGTGAGGCGGCCCATCAGTTGCGGAATATGCGAAGACTTATGTCACGCTTCGCCGCGCTCAGGGTCTGCCTCTGTTCCAGCGGCTATCTCTTCGTTCTTCATCGCGCCACCATTGTGCAAAAAGTTCAAGGCGTCCCTGTCATTCAGGGACGCCTTGAACTGCTACACCTGAAAGCTGCCTAGGTGGAACCCGTTGGGCCTGTGCCCAGCGGCGCGCTTCACCTACGTCCCGTGGCACTTCTTATATTTCTTGCCGCTGCCGCACGGACACGCGTCGTTGCGGCCCACCTTTCGCACAGCCATGGGGCCGCTCGGGCGAGGCGCGCCGACGCCCACCGGCGACCGGGCCTCCTGGCGCGCGGGCGCGGCTGCGGCCTGCTGGCGTTGGGGCGCGGCCTGCTGAGCGGACTGCTGCTGGGCAGCGGGCTGAAGCTGCACGTGGTAGATGGCCCGGACGATGTCCCTGGCGATGTGTTCCTGAGTCTCGATGAACATCTCCGCGCCCTGCCGCTTGTACATGACGAGCGGGTCGCGCTGGCCGATAGCCTCCAGGCCGATACCCATCCGCATGTTCTCCATGGCCGTGAGGTGCTCCACCCAGTGCACGTCAACGGCCCGGAGCATCACAAGGCGCTCCACCACCCGCAGGGACTCGGAACCCAGTTCCTTCTCCTTCTGCTCATAGGCCACATCCGCCTGCTGGAGCAGTAACTCCTCCGTCTCCACCAAGCTCATCTTGGACAGCGCCTCTTTGCCGAACTTCTCCGGCAGCGGGTAGATGGCGCGCACGACCTTGACAAGCTCCTCCAGAGTCCACTTCTCGGCCTCCTCCCCCGGCATGTGGGCCGCCACCAGCGCCTTGATCTCCCGATGCACCATATCCCGCACGTTGGCCTTCAAGTCGGCGCCCGCCAGGAGCTTGTTCCGCTCCCCGTAGATGACCTCGCGCTGCTTGTTCACTACGTCATCGTACTCAACGAGGTGCTTGCGGACATCGAAGTGGTAGCCCTCGGTGCGAATCTGGGCCTGCTCGATGGACTTGCTTACCAGGCTGTTCTCAATGGGCACGTCCTCTTCCAGTCCCGCCCAGTCCATGAAGCCCTTGATGCGGTCGCCGCCGAAGCGCCGCATCAGGTCGTCGTCCAGCGACACGAAGAACTGCGACGAGCCCGGGTCGCCCTGGCGGCCGGCGCGGCCCCGCAATTGGTTGTCAATGCGCCGCGCCTCATGCCGCTCCGTGCCCAGCACGTGCAGCCCGCCCAGAGTAACTACCTTCTTGTGCTCATCCTCCCACTCGGCGGGGTCACGGTCCACGGGATTGCCGCCCAGGATGATGTCCGTGCCGCGGCCCGCCATGTTCGTCGCGACGGTCACCGCACCCAGGCGGCCCGCCTGCGCGATGATGCCCGCCTCTTTCTCGTGGAACTTGGCGTTCAGGACCTGGTGGGGGATGCCGCGCTTTCGCAGCAGCTCGCCCAGCTTCTCGGACGTCTCGATGGACGTGGTGCCCACGAGAACGGGTCGGCCCTTGTCGTGGAGGTCGGCAAGCTCCTGCGTCACCGCCTTCCACTTGCCGTCCTGCGACTTGAACACCTTGTCCGGCATTGCGGCGCGGACCATTGGATGGTGCGTGGGAATGACCACGACCGGCAGGTGGTATATCTTCCAGAACTCCTCTTGCTCGGTGAAGGCAGTGCCCGTCATGCCCGCCAGCTTTTTGTACATGCGGAAGTTGTTCTGAATAGTGATGGTGGCCCAGGTGACGGTCTCTTGCTGGACCTTCACCCCCTCTTTCGACTCCACGGCCTGGTGCAAGCCGTCCGACCAGCGGCGGCCGGGCATGAGGCGGCCCGTGAACTCGTCCACGATGATCACCTCGCCGTCCTTGACCACGTAATCGCGGTCGCGCTTGTACAGGGCGTTCGCGCGGACGGCGTTCTCCAGATAGTGGGCCATGTGGTAGTTGGCCGGGTCGTACAGGTTGACGACGTTCAGCAGGCGCTCCACCTTGCTGATGCCGTCCTCCGTGATGGAGATGGCCCGCATCTTCTCGTCAATGGTGAAGTCCCCGCCCTCCTTGAGCTGCGGCGCCAGCCGGGCGAAGGTGTGGTAGACCTGGGTGGACTCGGCGGCGGGCCCGCTGATGATGAGCGGCGTTCGCGCCTCGTCAATGAGGATGTTGTCCACCTCGTCCACGATGGCGAAGTTGTGGCCCCTCTGCACCTTGTGCGCCAGGTCCACGGCCATGTTGTCCCGAAGGTAGTCGAAGCCGAACTCGTTGTTGGTGCCATACGTGATGTCCGCCTGGTAGGCCAGGCGACGCGGCACTGCCAGCAGGCCCTTCAGACTGCCTTCCTTCTCCCCTTGCTCCGGGTCGTACAGGTAGGACGTCTCGTGCTGGAGGCAGCCCACGGAGAGGCCCAGCATGCGGTAGACAGAGCCCATCCACTGGGTATCGCGGCGGGCCAGGTAGTCGTTGACGATGACCACGTGGACGCCCGCGCCGGAAAGGGCGTTCAGGGAGACGGGCAGCGTGGCGACCAGCGTCTTGCCTTCGCCGGTCTGCATCTCGGCAATCTTGCCCTGGTGCAGAACGGCGCCGCCCATGAGTTGCACGTCGTAGTGGCGCTGGCCCAGCGTGCGCCTAGCGGCCACACGCACGGCGGCGAAGGCCTCCGGCAGAATGTCGTCGAGGCTTTCGCCTTTCGCGAGGCGCTCCCTGAGCTGAGCGGTCCTGGCCTGAAGCTGGTCGGTGTCCAGCTTCTCGAACTCCTGCTCTAGGACGTTGGTCTTCTGGACGATGGGCCGGAGCGCCTTTATTTCCTTTTCGTTCTGGTCGCCGAATATTTTCTTGACGATACCAAGCATACTCGTCCTGATTTCCTTACCCGAACATGGCGCCGACGCTGGTGCCCGTGTGGATGCGCCGCATGGCCTCCCCCAGAAGCGGCGCAATGCTCAGGACGGTCAGGTTCCGAGGCCGCTTCCACTCCGGGACAGGGATGCTGTCGGACACCACCACCTCGGTGATGGCGCTGGCGGCGATGCGCTCCACCGCGGGGCCGGACAGCACCGGGTGCGTGGCGCACGCAAACACATCGCGCGCGCCCTCCTCGCGCAGGGCCGCGGCCGCGTTGGTGATGGAGCCCGCAGTGTCAATCTCGTCGTCAAACAGGACGGCGGTCTTGTTCCGCACGTCGCCGATGACATTCAGCGTTTCGGTCTTGTCGTTGTTGCCGACGCGCCGCTTCTCCACGATGGCCAGGGGCGCGTCCAGGCGCGCGGCGAGGTCGCGGGCCTTCTTGGAGATGCCCACGTCCGTCGCCACAACCACGAGGTCAGGCAGGTTCTTGTCCTTGAAATAGCGCGCGAACATGGGCAGCGCGCTCAACTCGTCCACGGGAATGTTGAAGAAGCCCTGGATCTGGCCGGCGTGCAGGTCCAGTGTCAACACACGATTCGCTCCGGCCACCGAGAGGATGTCCGCGATGAGTCGGGCCGTGATCGGCACGCGCGGCTGGTCCTTTTTGTCGCTGCGTCCGTAGGCGTAGTACGGGACGACCGCCGTAATGCGGTCCGCGGAGGCCCGCTTGGCCGCGTCCAGGAATATCAGCAGCTCCACGATGCTCTTGTTGACGGGCGAGCACAAGGGCTGCACGATGAATACGTCCCGGCCTCGGATATTCTCCATGATGCGGACAAAGGTGTTCTCATTGGAGAACTCGAATACCTCTGCGCGCCCCACGGGCTGACGCAGGTACTCGCAGATGGCCTTTGCCAGGTCAGGATGGGCGTTTCCCGTAAAGACTCTTAATTCGTCAATCACGCCGCGGATGGCCCTCCCTCTTAGTCTACCGGCAGCGTCGCCCTAGCGGCCTTTGAACTGAGGAGGCCGCTTCTCCCGGAAGGCCGCGGCGCCCTCCTTGTGGTCCTCCGAGGTCAGGGTAATGGTCTCGAAGGCCGCCGCCACCTGCATGGCGGTCTCCAGGTCCACCTCCAACCCCTTGTAAAGCTGAAGCTTGGCGAGCCGCATGGCGATGGGCGGCCCGTTGGCTATCTTCCGCGCCATCTCCATTGTGGCCTCCTCCAGCTTCTCCGGAGGCACCAGCTTGTTCAGAAAGCCCATCTTGTGGGCCTCCTCCGCCTCCAGGAAGTCGCCCGTGAACAGCAGTTCAGCGGCCTTGGGAAGCCCCAGGGCGCGCGCGTACAGCCAGGTGCCGCCGAAGCCGGGAAACAGCCCGACGCGGATGTACGCCGCCATGAACCGGGCGTTGGTGGAGCCGACGCGGATGTCGCACACGCAGGCCAGGTCAAAGCCCGCGCCCACGGCGGGGCCGTTGATCATGCCGATGACGGGTTTCTGCAACCGCTGAATGCCTAGTATCATCCGTTGGGCACGGCTGAATCCCCGGCGTATCTCCTCAGCGCTGGCGGTCCCGTAGCCGGCGGCGCCGGACGCGGTGTCCTTGCCTCCGGACATTGCCTGCACGTCGGCGCCGGAGCAGAAGGCGCGTCCCGAGCCTGTCAGGACCACCACACCAATCGAATCGTCCTTGCCAGCCTCTTCGAGAGCGTCCCCCAGCTCGTTTTCGAGCTTGGGATTCAAGGCGTTCATCCGCTCAGGCCGATTCAAGGCAATCGTCGCGATGCGCCCGTCCGCCTTGACCAGAAGGTGCTCGTACGCCATTAAGGTGTGGCTCCTTTCTCGAAGTAGAAGTGGCGCCCCCGAATGGGCGGAATGGCCGAGCCAAACCTCACTATTATACAGCTTTTGCATCGAACATTAAGTATGGGGCGCGTGAGATGGCCGCCGCGATTCCGCGGCCACTTTTGGCCGAGACCTCCACACCTCTCGCTCTCGGAGGAGGTCGGCCCCCTCGTCTCGCCCTACGCGTACAGTTGCCTTGTGCGGCGCATTGAGGGTGTGCTATAATGCCGTGCCAGAGGAAAGAAATAGTAGTAGAGACACCCCTGCAAGGAGCGACAAGCAATTGGACTTGGAGAGCAAGCAGGTTATTCTGAAGGAGCACGGGTTGCACGAGGGTGACACAGGCTCTGCCGATGTGCAGGTTGCCTTTCTGTCCGATAGGATCAGTCGCCTCACCGAGCACCTGAAAGCCCACCGGCATGACCACGGCACCCGCACGGGCCTCCTCAGGTTGGTAGGCCAGCGGCGGCGGCTCCTCGGCTACCTGAGCCGTACCGACACCCCCCGCTACCGAGCTTTGATCGCTAAGTTGGGTCTTCGCCGATAAGGCACCGCTCTCTGGTGCCTTATCCTTTTCAGGGTGTCCGCTGAGGAGGGTGTTCCCTTGACACAACAGGTATTTAGGCGTGATATCGGTGGGCGCAGCCTGTCCTTTGAGACGGGGAAGCTGGCCGGCCAGGCCCAGGGCGCTGTCGTCGTCCGCTATGGCGAGACGGTTATCCTGGCCACCGCCTGCGTCAGTCCGCAGCCGAGGGAAGGAATAGACTTCTTTCCGCTCACCGTGGACTATGAAGAGCGTCTGTATGCCGTCGGCAGAATCCCCGGAAGCTTCTTCCGCCGGGAGGGCAGGCCGACCCAGGAAGCCATCCTGACAGCCCGCCTGACCGACAGGCCCATCCGGCCCCTTTTCCCAAAGGACTTCCACAACGACGTCCAGGTCATCATCACCGTTCTTTCCACGGACCAGGAGAACGACCCATCCATTCTGTCTATTATCGGAGCGTCGGCGGCTCTGAGCATGTCCAGCATTCCCTTCGAGGGGCCGCTCGCCGCGACGCGCATCGGTCACATTGACGGCGCTCTGGTCGTGAACCCCACCATGCGCCAAGTGCAGCAGAGCAAGCTGGACCTGGTGGTAGCGGGGACCCGCGATGCCGTAATGATGGTGGAGGCGGGCGCTCATATCCTAGACGAGTCCACTATGCTCGAGGCCATCAAGCTGGGGCAACAGACCAACGTGGAGGTCATCGCCCTGGAGGATGAGCTGGTCCGCGCGTGCGGCACACCCAAGATGATTGTGACCTCGAACCATGGAGCGGATCGAGAGGTCGTGGCCGCCGTCCAGAGCGCCCTGAACGGGCGTCTGGAGGACGTGCTGCGAAAGACGGACAACGTGGAGCGGGAGAAGGCCCGCGCGGCCTTGGGAAAGGACGTGGCGGAGAAACTCGCCGCCACATATCCGGCCAATCAGGTCGCGAACGTCTTCCATGACTTGGAGAGGGCCCTCGTACGGCGGAGCATCGTTGAGCGCCAGCGGCGACCGGATGGCCGCAGCCCCAAGGACATTCGCCTCATAACGTGCGAGGTAGGACTCCTCCCACGCACCCACGGCTCAGGCCTGTTCACCCGCGGCCAGACCCAGGTGCTCAGCATAAGCACCCTGGGATCCGCCAGCGAGCGGCAGAAGCTGGACACCCTGGGGCTTGAAGATTTCAAGCGCTTCATGCACCACTACAACATGCCACCCTTCTCATCGGGCGAGACCAAACGCCTTGGCTCTCCCGGTCGGCGAGAAGTGGGCCACGGCGCGTTGGCGGAGCGGGCGCTCATGCCCGTGCTTCCCAGCGAACAGGAGTTCCCCTACACGATTCGCATCGTCTCCGAGGTGCTCAGCTCCAACGGGAGCACCTCCATGGCCAGCGTCTGCGGCAGCACCCTTTCCCTGATGGACGCCGGTGTTCCCATAAAAGCGCCCGTGGCGGGTGTGGCTATGGGCATGGTCAAAGAGGATGCCCGCCACGTCATCCTGACCGACATCGCGGGGGAGGAAGACCATCTGGGCGACATGGACTTCAAGGTGGCGGGCACCGCCGAGGGCGTCACCGCGCTGCAGATGGACATTAAGACCAAGGGCATCACTCCCGAGCTGATGGCGGAGGCCCTGGCCCATGCCAAGGAGGCCCGCCTGTTCATCCTGGACAAGATGAAGCAGACCATCGCTCAGCCGCGCACCCAGTTGAGCCCCTTCGCGCCGCGGATGACCCGTATTCAGATCAAGCCGGAAAAGATCGGCGCGCTCATTGGCCCCGGCGGCAAGAACATCCGCGCCATCATCGAACAGACCAAGTGCACGATTGACGTGGAGGACGACGGCTCCGTCGTCATCGGCTCGACCAGCGGTGAGGCCTCACAGAAGGCCATCGCCATGATCGAGGGCCTGACCAAGGAAGTCGAAATCGGAACAATCTACACGGGCAAGGTCACGCGCATTACCGATTTCGGCGCGTTTGTCGAAATCCTTCCGGGCAAGGACGGCCTGGTACGCGCCGGCGAGCTTTCCGACCATCGGGTGGAACGGGTGGAGGACGAGGTCAAGCTGGGCGACGAGATGACTGTCATGGTCATCGAGATAGACCGGATGGGGCGCATTAACCTCTCGCACCGCGCTGTTTTGGAAGGCGGTCCTCGCCCGCCGGCAGGTCCCGGAGCTGAGGGCGGCGAGCAAGGCGGAGCGCCTTTCCAGCGCCCAGGACCACCCCCTCATCGCGAGGGCGGCTTTGACCGTGACCGGCGCGGAGGTCCTCCGTTTCGGCCAGGGCCAGGCGGTCCCCCGCGAGGCGGCGGGTATCGGGAGCCGCCTTTCCGGGGTCCGGCTGAGTCCACACGGCGTCCGTAAACGCCCTCCCGTGCCCGCGGCATAACGAGAGGAGGACGGAGCAATGCCTCCCATCAAGGTTGTCGTGCAGGGCGCATCCGGCAGGATGGGGCGTGAGGTCATGGCGGCCCTGTGCAGGGACTCCGCCGTCGAGCCTGTGGGCGCCGTGGACATCAAGGCCAACGAAGACTACATCTCCCTGCCAGACGGCCTTGGCCTTATCCCGTACGCTCGCGAGCTGGAGCCTATTATCCAGCGCCTCCATCCCCATGTGGTCGTGGACTTCTCTTCTGCTGAAGGTGCCCTCAAGGCTGCCAGGACTGCGCTGAAGAGCGGCGTAGCCCTGGTAGTGGGCACAACGGGGTTGGCGCCGGCCCACGTGGAGGAGATCAGCGAGTTGACGCGAAGGTATCAGGTCGGCGCGGTCATCGCCCCCAACTTCGCGCTGGGCGCTGTTCTCATGATGCACCTCGCCAAGCTGGCCGCGCGCTACTTTGACGAGGCGGAAGTCATCGAACTGCATCACGACCAGAAAGCTGACGCGCCCTCCGGCACCGCCCTCGCCACCGCCCGCGCCATGCGCGAAAGCCGGGGCGGGCCATTCAAGTACGCCGCGACCACCAGGGAGACGATTCCCGGCACCCGTGGGGGCCAGGTGGACGGTATTGCCATTCACAGCATTCGCCTGCAGGGCCTGCTCGCCCATCAGGAGGTCCTCTTCGGTGGGCCGGGCCAGACCCTGAGCATACGACATGACACAATCAGCAGGGAGTGCTTCATGCCCGGGGTGCTGCTGGCCGTGAAAGAAGTTGTCAAGCGCCAGGAGCTCGTGTATGGTCTGGAGGCGTTGCTTAAGCTGAGCTAGTACCTAATGGCGACAAACCGCGTACCCTTCACCGAACGTGCGCCATGGTTCACCAAATACAAGTCTTATTACGCTGATTTACGCAACTAGGTACTAGGAGGCCTGCGTGAGCGGTTACCGGGTTGCCGTTGTGGGAGCGACGGGGCTGGTGGGGCAGGAGATAGTCAAGTGTCTGGAGCAACGCAAGTTCCCGTGCATTTCTCTACGACTCCTTTCGGCGGACCGCTCAGCGAGCCGCGAGGCGGTGCCATCCCAGCGTGAGCCGGCCGTCGAGGGGCTAAGCAACAGCGCCTTTGATGAGGCCGACCTGGTCTTCTTCGCCACGGGCCTGGACATCGCCCGGCAATTTGCGCCCCTGGCCATCAAGGCGGGCGCCGTCGTCATAGACAGCAGTCCCGCATGGCGCATGGACCCCGACGTGCCGCTCATCGTCCCGGAGATCAACGCCGCGGAGCTGCGCGCGCACAAGGGGATTGTCGCGGGGCCTGGGGGAACGACTGTGGCGTTGACCATGGCCCTCTACCCCCTGCACCGGGTCAATCCGGTGAAGCACATGGTCGTGTGCACCTACGAGTCCGTGTCGGGAGCGGGGAGCGCGGCCCAGGAAGAGCTGTCTTCGCAGGCAAGGCAGGTGCTGGAGGGCCGGACGGTTGTCCCCCACATGTTCCCGCACCAGATAGCGTTCAACCTGCTCCCTGAGGTGGAAGTGTTCCTGGACAACGGCTACTCGCGCGCGGAGTGGAATCTGGTGGAGGAGACGCGGAAGATACTTCGTGCGGAAGGCCTGCCCGTGTCCACTACCTGTGTGCGCGTGCCCGTGTTTGTGGGGCATGCCGCCGCTGTCCATGTGGAGTTCTCAAACCCCATAGCGCCGGAGGACGCACGCAAGCAACTGGCGGAGTTCCCCGGCGTCCGGGTGCTGGACGACCCCGACGTCAGCCTCTATCCGCAGCCGTGGTTCGTGAGCGGCAGCGACGACGTCCTGGTGGGACGCATACGGCGCGATGCCTCAAGCAGCAGCGGGCTGTCCATGTGGGTGGTCATCGACAACCTGCGCAAAGGCGCGGCGCTCAACGTCGTGCAAATAGCGGAAGAGCTTGTGCGACGCGGTCAGGTACCAGAGGGAGGAAAGCGACATGGCCAGGTTGGGACGTCTTCTGACAGCCATGGTGACCCCGTTCTCTGAACGGGGTGAACTGGATATGGAGCAGGCCAGGAAACTGGCGAAGGCCCTTCTGGACTCAGGAAGCGAGGGCTTGGTACTGGCGGGTACAACGGGCGAGTCCCCCACGCTGACACGGGAGGAAAAGTTGCGCCTCTTCGCCGAGGTGCGCTCCGCCATTGGGCGCCGGGGGAATGTGGTCGCCAACACGGGCAACTACAGCACGGCGGAGAGCATAGAGCTGACCCGAGAGGCGGAGCGACTGGGCGTGGACGCCGTGCTCCTGGTGGTGCCCTACTACAACAAGCCCACACAGGAGGGGCTGTACCTCCACTTTAAGAGTATTGCTGAGAGCACGCATCTGCCGTGCATTCTCTATAACGTGCCCAGCCGGACGGTGACCGCGTTGACGGCGGACACCATCGTCAAGCTGAGCGCGATAGAGAACATCATAGGGATCAAGGAAGCGAGCGGAAACCTGGAGCAGACCGCGCGCGTCATCCAGGAGGCCCGGCCCGGCTTCCTGGTGTGGAGCGGCAACGACGCGGACACGTTCCCCATGATGGCGCTGGGCGGATACGGTGTCATCAGCGTCGCGTCGCACCTCGTTGGCCTGCAAATGCAGGACATGATGCAACGCATCTTAAAGGGCGATATGGCCGGCGCCGCGGTGGTCCACCGCCAGATCCTGCCGCTTTTCGGCGCCCTCTTCATCGTCTCCAACCCCATCCCTGTCAAGTACGCCGTCAACGCCGTGGGCTTCCGCGTGGGAAACCCCCGGCTCCCTCTCACTCCGTTGGACGAGAAGTCGGCGGCGCAGCTCCGCGACGTTCTGAAAAAGCATCGCATTGACCTACCGGTAGGCGTGTCGGGACTGGCATAGCCCCACCGTCCCGGGAAGACGGACATCACGGGCAGCTCCACGTTTCGTGGAGCGCCCCCTTTTTTTTGGGGGGGGCCACAGAGCTGTCCCGCTCTGAAAGGCTGCCATTATGCTCCCGGTAACTGCGAAGTCACGTCACGATTGTCATGGGATAGCTGAGGAGCAAAAAGGCAAACGCCCGGGAGAGGTGGGACGGGAACCTTCCCGGGCGTTTGCGAGTCCGGGCCGTAAGGCCCACTCAGACGGATAATTCGTGTCAGCCGACAGCCTGCTCCTGCGCCCTGCCCGGCGATGTCTGCTTGCCGTTCCCGAAAACCTTGCCGGGTCCCCATGGAGTCCCCAGGGCCGGAAGCAGCCAGCGGTCCACGCCCCAGCGGCCCGCGACCTTCCATGCCAGGACCAGTAAAGTGGCCACGGCGAAGAGCATCGGATTCGTGCTCGCGGAGCCGGCCATCATGAAGTTCCAGTTCATGAGCGACCCCAGGAAAGCGGCGATGCCCACGAACGCTCCGATGATAAGGGCGAC
>JAUSIH010000116.1 GCA_030648205.1 Dehalococcoidia bacterium
CATATAGCGGGTGAAGTCATGTCCCTTCCCAAGGGCATCCCCGTTCCCTGCCGCTACGATGACCGGCACATCCGGGCCGCTCTCGGCCGCGCGGAACACGGCTGCCAGGAACGCCGCCTGCTGGTGGCGATATTCCGCGTCTATGAACTTGTAGGACAACCCCGCGATTTCGACGTCACTCTTTGCTTGCAGGCTGACGTTGACCACAGAGCCAGTCTCCATGGCCTCAGCGATCTTGTTGGCCGTGGGGAGGTTCCAGGGAACGCCGAGGACCGTTTCCGGCAGCTTTCCACCCAGCAGTTTAGCCGCGGCCCATGTCTTTTCCAGCCATGTGGGCCGGACGTCCATGACCTCGGACCGTCGTCCCGCCGTGGTGGCTTGAAGGGCCGTCAGGTTCCCATGGAAGTCGCCGCACGGGCCACCCTTGGACGGCGGCTCCTTTGGGTCGTAGGGCAGGTCAACGAATTTCGCGGGCTTCTCCGGCCCCTGGGCCGGCCCCACCAGGAACACGGGGCTGACCTCCACCACCCATGTTTCCTGGCGTAGCCGGGCAATAAGTGCGCCTTCCTTCCCTGAGAGGACGGACACCGTGTAGAGTCCCAGCCGGACGTTGGCCTCGACGATGGTTCCTTCTGCGGATCCCGCCGTTCGGGCCACCTGATCAGGCGTTACTCCCTCAATCACCACCAGACTCACCCAGCCTTGAAAGGCTGGGACAGTGACAGTCCCGCCCTCCGGGATGGTGTATGTGACGGGCCCAATGGAGGGCAGTTGGCCAGTAAACTCCAGCAGGGTCGGGATCGCCTTTGGTGTGGGCGTCGGCACGGGCGCAGGCGCGGCGGTCGGCGCGGGGACCGGCGGTGCCGTCGGGACCGGCGCGGGTGTGTTCGTCGCCGTGGGCGTCGGCGTCGGTGGACGCGGCGTGGGCGTGGTGGTGGGGACTGCCGTGGTCGGCGCGGTCGGCGCGGGTGGGACAGGCGCGGCTATCGCCGTGGGCGCGGGCGTCGGGGACGCGGGCGTCACGGGCGTCACGGCGGGCGGCGTGCAGGCGGCGAGGGCCAGGGCGGCGGCCGCCAGGGCGATGAAAAAGACCCTGCTTGTGTTCATACCGCACCCTCCCCAGGACACGATATTAGAACGACGACTGCATCAAAATGTGGCTTGAGCGCCGGATACCACTACTATACGGCGCGTCTTATAGTCCGTCAAGCCCGCGGATAGCGTTTCGCGGCGCGGCCCCGCGCCAACTTGACGCCCCCTCAGCGCGGGACGATACTCATGGAGGGTAAGGGGGACAGATGCTTCGCTACGACTACGTGGTCATCGGCTCCGGCATCGCGGGCCTGTACGCCGCCATGAAGGCCCAGCAGCACGGCAGCGTCCTGGTCATCACCAAGGGCCCGCTGGAGGAGTGCAACACCCGCTACGCCCAAGGGGGCATCGCCGCGCCCATCGCGTCGGACGACTCTCCCGCCATCCACATGGAGGACACGCTGAAGGCGGGCGCGGGCCTGTGCGACTCGGAGGCGGTCCGCATCCTTACCCAGGAGGCGGCGGACTGCATCGAGGACCTCATCCGCTTCGGCGTGCCCTTCGACACCGCCGACGGCGAGATTCATCTGACCCTTGAGGGCGGCCACTCCAGGCCGCGGGTGCTGCACGCGGGCGGCGACGCCACGGGCAAGCACATCGAGCTGACGTTGGGCAGCGTCGTCCGCTCGTCGCGGGTGGCCGTGCTGGAGAACTGCCTGGCGACGGCGCTGACGGTGGAGGACGGGGTCGCGCGCGGGGTGAGCATCATGGACGTGCGGACAGGCTCCACCGAGGAGGTCCGCAGCAAGTACGTGGTGCTGGCGACCGGCGGCGCGGGACGCCTGTTCAGCTACACGACGAACCCCGAAGGGGCGACCGGCGACGGCGTGGCCCTGGCCTTCCAGGCGGGCGTCGAGCTGGTGGACATGGAGTTCTACCAGTTCCATCCCACGGCGCTGCACCTGCCCGGCGCGCCGCCGTTCCTGATCAGCGAGGCGCTGCGCGGCGAGGGGGGCATCCTCCGCAACGTGCGCGGCGAGCGTTTCATGCCGCGGTACACGCCCCAGGCGGAGCTGGCCCCCCGCGACGTGGTGGCGCGGGCCATTGTCCAGGAGATGCAGCGGACGGACAGCGATCGGGTGCTGCTGGACATGACCCACCTCTCGCCGAAGCACGTGCGGACGCGCTTCCCCACCATATCCCTCTACTGCGCGCACTACGGCCTGGATATCGCCAGGGACCCCATTCCCGTGGCGCCCGCCGCGCACTATATGATCGGCGGCGTGGGCACCTCTGTCTGGGGTGAGGCCTCCACCCCCGGACTGTACGCCTGTGGAGAGGTGGCCTGCACGGGCGTCCACGGGGCGAACCGGCTGGCCAGCAATTCACTCCTGGAGGGCATCGTCTTCGCGCGGCGGGTTGTCGAGCGGACCGCCGGCGGCCCGACGGCCAAGTCGGCCCCGGCGCCTATTCCGGTCACGCGCATGACGCTGCCGACACGCAAGAAGAAGGCGCGCGCGGGGGCGGCCCCCTCTTTGCAGGATGTACAGCGCCTCATGTGGCGGTATGGCGGCATGACCCGGGATGGAGAGGGCCTGACCAGGGCCTGCGAGCAGATGGCTCAGTGGGAACCAGGCAGTCTTCAAGCCAGCGACCGGTCTTCCTACGAGCTGCGCAACCTGGTCGTCGTGGGGCGGCTGCTCAGCGAGGCCGCGCTGGCCCGGCAGGAGAGCCGCGGGGCGCACTATCGCACGGACTATCCGCAGACCTCGCCGGAGTGGGAGCGGCGCATCATCTTCCGCAAAGAGCCGTAGAACTCATTTCAAAAGTTTGCCTCCTCACCCTGAGCATGTCGAAGGGTGAGCGTGGTAACTTCTCCCGCTCGTGCTGAGCATGTCGAATCATGAGCGGATTCCAGTCGTCCTTTGGACTCCGAGGAGTTTTGGCATAGCTTCCAGTGTCGTGCCCTGGAAATGTGTGGCATAAGTCCAATTCGCTCACATCCCACGGGCGTTGACACCACCCCCACGCCGCCGCTATAGTTGCGCGCGGGGTGGCCATGTCTGATGGGCTATGGCTCCGAGTCCGGCTTGCGCTTTTCGCCGTCCTTGCCCTTGCCACGGTGGCCGGGCTGGCGGTCTTCTACGTCCGGTTGCCCAGACCGGAGCCTGTCGTCGTCACGCTGACCCCCGTCGCGGCGGCCACGCCGGGAGCGCGTCCCGTGGTGGTGTACGTGAGCGGCGCGGTGCACAGCACGGGCGTCTATACGCTGCGCGACGGCGACCGGGTGGCGCGGGCGGTGGAGGCGGCGGGAGGCTTCGTGCCGGAGGCCGACCAGGCGCGCATAAATCTGGCGGCGTTGCTCAAGGACGGACAGCAGGTCCACGTGCCCGCCCTTGCCGAACGGACGGCGTCCGCCGCGGCGACCGCGACGGGCGCGGCGACGCTCGCGGGTCTCGTCAACATCAACACCGCGACGGCGGACGAGCTGAAGGCGCTGCCCGGGATCGGCGACAGCTACGCGCGGGCGATCGTGGACTACCGGACGCGGAACGGCCCGTTCCAGCGCCCGGAGGACATCGTCAAGGTGCGGGGCATCGGCCCCCAGACCTACCAGCGGCTCAAGGACCTGATTACGGTCGAGTAGCAGGCAAGCAGGAATCATTACATAGGAGGACAGCTATGGCATCGGGACCTCTCGACGGCATCCGGGTCATTGACTTCTCGCGGTTCATGATCGGCCCGCTGTGCACCACCATTCTGGGCGACATGGGTGCGGACGTGATTATGATCGAGGACCCTCTGTCGCGGTCGGCGGCGGCCGGCTGGTACAACCAACGGGCGAACGACGAGCGCCGCCTCTACGGCGCCCTGCAGCGCAACAAGCGCAGCATCTTCCTTGACCTGAAACAGCCGCAGGGTCGCGAAATCCTGCACAAGCTGGTGAAGAGCGCCGACGTGGTGGTGGACGAGTTCCGGCCCGGCGCGATGAAGCGGCTGGGCGCGGACTACCCCACGCTCAAGAAGCTCAACCCGCGCATCGTCGCCTGCTCCATGAGCGGCTACGGACAGACCGGCCCCTACCGCGACATCCCCGGCTTCGACCCGAACTGGCTGGCCGTCTCCGGCTTCCTTGACCTGTACGGCGCCTCCAACGGGGAGTACGTGCTGCCCGGCGCGCCCGTCGGCGACTACACCTGCACCATGTTCGGCGTGGTGGGCATCATGATGGCGCTGTACATGCGGGAGAAGACGGGCAAGGGCCAGTTCGTTGACGTCGGCGCCGCGGACGCTCTCACCTACTGGGTCGGCGCGCGTCACTGGCCGCTCTGGCTGGCGGAGGGCAAGAAGCCGCTGCGGGGCAAGCGCTGCACGAACATCTGGCGCACCAGGGACGGCGGGCACATGGTCTTCTCCTTCGGCATGAAGGTCTTTTGGGACCGCTTCGTCGAGGCGACCGGCATCGACAAGAAGTACCTGGACTACTGGGAGGACCGCGGCTCCGGCGAGGTGGTGGACTACCTCCCGAACGCCGCGCGCATCAAGGAGCGCATCGCCGAGTCGAACGCCGCCGTCCAGAAGGCCATGCTCACCCACACGCGGGACGAGTGGGCGCGCATCTTCAAGAAGGCGGACGTCTGCTTCAGCCCGGTGTACGACCTGGCCGAGAGCATCAATGACCCCCACCTCAAGGCGCGCGGGATGGCGGTGGAGTTCAAGCACCCCAGCGGCAAGAAGGTCATTCAGGTGGGGAACCCCATCAAGCTGTCCGGCGCGTCCAGCTCCATCCGGCTGCCCGCGCCCAGGGCCGGTGAGCACACCGCCGCTGTGCTGAAGGAGTTGGGCTTTTCGGGGAAGGATGTCCAGGCGCTTAACAAAGCGGGCGTCATCGGCTAGCACGGACGCTTGGTCCTTCCGTGGAAGGAGACGATGACGCTGGCGTACCTCGGCGGTGCGCTCGCGGTCGGCGTGCTGGTAGCGAGCTGGCTGCCGGGGACGCCATCGCTTTTGCTTCTTGCCCCGCTGCCGATGCTTGTCCTTGTTGGCGTCCTGCTCCGGCGGCGGCCCGCCGCGCTGCTGGCCCCGGCGATGGTGGCCGCGGCGCTGCTGGGCGCGGCGCGATTGCAGGCTGTCCCGGACCTGACAGGCCCGACTAGCCTTGCGGCGCTCTCCGGGCAAACCGTCTCTCTGCGCGGCGTCGTCGCGGCGGACCCTGAGGCGCGCGACCGCGACGTGCGCCTGCGCCTCACGTCGGTGGAGGTCCGGGAGGGAGGCCGGTGGCGTCCCGTGGACGGCGACCTGCTGGCCTACGTCCAGCCCACCGCGCGACTCGTCTCCGAGCGCGAGGAACCCTACCTGCGCTACGGCGACGCGCTCGGCCTGCGCGGCGAGGTGCAGCCGCCGCCGCGCTTCGACGAGTTCGACTATCGGGAGTTCCTCGCGCGGCGGGGCATCGTCGCGGTGGCGTACCGCCCGCAAACGGAGCTGCTGGCGGAAGGCCGGGGGTTCCCGCCGCTCGCATGGCTCTCCGCGGTGCGCTGGCGGATGGCCCGCTCCCTGGCCCAGTCTCTGCCGGAGCCGCAGGCGGCCCTGGCCCAGGGCATGGTGCTGGGCCTGCGCGCCGCCATTCCTCAAGACCTTCTCACCGACTTCGCGCGCACGGGCACGACGCATATTCTGGCGGTGTCTGGTCTGAACATAGGCATCGTGCTGGGGCTGGTGCTTCCGCTCAGCATATGGGCGCTGGGCCGTCGCCGCGGCCTGTACCTGCTGTCGCCGCTGGGCGCCATCTGGATATATGCATTGCTCACGGGGATGCAGCCTCCCGTGGCGCGTTCCGTCGTCATGGGCAGCCTGTATCTTGCCGCGCTGGCGCTGGGTCGCCCCGGGGCGTCTGCGGCGGCGCTCGGCCTGGCTGTGGCGCTTCTCCTCCTGATTGACCCGCGCGGCCTCTGGGACACATCTTTCCAGCTCAGCTTCCTGGCGATGGCGGGCCTTGTCTTCATCAGCCCGTGGTTCTCCTCGCTGGGCCACCGGCTGCTCGGCAAAGGCGACGGCTCTTCCGCGGAAGGGGGCGCGGCGCGCTTTCTCGTGGAAGGCGTGGCCGCCGGACTGGGGGCAATCCTGGCGACCGCTCCACTGATTGCCCTGACCTTTCACCTGTTCTCCCCGGCGGGCCTGCCTGCAACCATCCTGACCGCGCCCGCGCTGCCGCCGCTCCTGGCCTCGTCAATCCTGGCGGCGCTGGCGGGCCTGGTGTCCCCGGACGCCGGCGCGGTGGCGGGCTGGCTGGCGTGGCCGTGGTTGACCTATCTGGCCCTGGTTGTTCGCGGCTTCGCGGCGCTGCCCTTCGCGGCGGTGGACGTGGGACGTCTCAGCGTTGAGCTGGTGTGGCTGGCCTACGGAGCGCTGGCGCTCGCCGTCGTCCTCGTGGGCCTGGGCCGCGAGGCGAGCAGCCTCGGCGGCTTGCGGAGGGCATGGCCCGCGTTCCAGCGGCTCGCGCTCAGCCCGGTGGGGTTGCTGCTCATGGCGGGGCTGTGTGCCACTGTCTGGACAGCGGCTGTCTCCACGACCGAAGGCCGCGTCCGCATCCGCATCGCCGACGTGGGCGGCGCGCCGACCATCGTCGTGCGCTCGCCGCAGGGGTACGTCGTGCTGCTCGAAGCCGGGGCGTCGCCGTCGCGCCTGACGCAGGAGATGGGCGCAGCCATGTCCTTCTGGGAACGTGACGTGCATCTGGCGGTCTTCACATCGGGGCGGGCGGACGCGCTGCGCGGGCTGACGGAGGCCGGGACGCGCTACCGATTGCAGGCAGCGCTGGGGCCATTCGCGGAGGGCCGGACCGCCGTGTACGTCGAGTGGCGCAGGCTGCTGGACGAAAGGGGAGTGCGGCGGCTGGATGCGCGCGCGGGGCAGACGCTGCCGCTGGGGCCAGATATGGCGCTGGACGTGGTCGGCCCTTCCGCGGAAGGGGACAGCCTCGCCGTCCGGCTCCGCACGCCGCGGGCGGAGCTTCTGACGGTGGGCGACGGCCCGCCGGGGGCTATCGCCGTCCTGACGCACAAGGCGGGCGCGCTCGCGCCGGACCCGGCCACGCTGGCGCCGGGCGTGCGGCTGGTCATCGTGCTGGGCCAGAGCGAGGCCGGGCCTGTTGAGGCGTTGAAGGCGCGCCTGCCTGACGCTAGAATAGTCGAGACCGGTGGCGCGGGCGCCGTTGATATTCTGGTTGACGGACTGATGCTGTCGGTAAATGTGCAACGGGGGACATAGTGACGAGAATAGATGGCCGCGCCAACGACGAGCTTCGCAAAGTGCGGATAACACCCAGCTATCTGGCCTTTGCGGAAGGCTCCGTTCTCATTGAAGTGGGCATGACAAAGGTGCTGTGCGCGGTGACGGTGGAGGAGCGCGTGCCCAACTGGATGCGCGGCGAGAAACGGGGCTGGATCACCGCGGAATACAGCATGCTTCCCCGCTCGACGCTCACGCGGACGCCCCGGGAGGGCGCGAGCGGCCGTCCCAGCGGGCGTACGCTGGAGATTCAGCGTCTGATAGGCCGGTCGCTGCGTGCCACCGTGGACATGGAGGCGCTGGGCGAGCGGACGCTGACCGTGGACTGCGACGTGCTCCAGGCCGACGGCGGCACGCGGACGGCGGCGGTGACGGGCGCGTACGTTGCCCTGCACCAGGCGCTGCAGGGGCTGGTCAGGAAGGGCCTGCTCCACCGGGCGCCGATGAAAACGGCTGTGGCGGCTACCAGCGTGGGCGTCGTGGATGGGGAGGAGCTTCTTGACCTCTGTTACGAAGAGGACTTTCACGCGGACGTGGACTTCAACCTGGTCATGACCGCCGAAGGGGAATTCGTCGAGGTGCAGGGCACCGCCGAAAAGGCCCCGTTCTCCCGTCAGCGCATGGACTCCCTCCTCGCGCTGGGCAGCAAGGGAATCAAAGAGCTGATGGCGCTCCAGCGCCAGGTCATCCAGTCGCGGCTGTAGGCTCTCTCCCCGCGTCCTCATCGTCCCCCTTTAGTGGCGTCGCCTGCTCTCCGCGAGGTTACGTTTATCTCGTCGCATGGTGTACAGTTAAGGACAGGGCCTTCGCGGGCGCCGGGCCTCTATCTGAAGGCGCGCGAGTGCTGGTCTTGTAACAGGAGGGGTGACCGTGTTCGCCACAGTCCGCGGTAGCCTTGGAGCAACAGTCAGACGCCCCTGGCGCGCGGGGCGCGCCGCTGGGATCCTTGCCATGGTGCTGGCCCTGGTGGTGGCCGTCTCCGGGTGCGTGCCCGGCATGGGCCTGCTGAACCCGCTCAGCCCGCTCGGCCCTGGCGTTCCACTGGAGCCGCCTCCCGCTCCCGTGGAAGCGCAGCGCGTGACCGAGTCCCCGGTGACGCAGGTTCCTCTCGCCGCTCAAAGCCTGCCGGACGTGATCTCCATCGTCGAAAAGGTGAAGCCAGCGGTCGTCTCCATTGTCACGGAGTCGGTGGGCGTGAACGCGTTCATGCAGCGGGTGCGCGAAGAGGGCGCGGGCTCGGGCATCATCTTCGACCAGGCCGGCTTCATCATCACCAACAACCACGTCATTGAAGGGGCGCGGCAGATCAGCGTGCTGCTGCCTGACGACCGCACCTTCGACGCGCAGGTGGTGGGCCGCGACCCGATGACGGACCTGGCGGTGCTGAAAATCAAGGGCGATAACCTGCCCGTGGCCCGACTGGGCAACTCCGAGGCCCTGCGCGCCGGGGAGTGGGTCATCGCCATCGGCAACGCGCTGGCGCTGCCGGGCGGCCCCACAGTGACGGTGGGGGTGGTCAGCGCGGTCGGGCGCTCGGTGCCGGAGCCATCGGGCACGGTCCTCAACAATCTCATCCAGACGGACGCCGCCATCAACCCGGGCAACAGCGGCGGGCCGTTGATCAACCTGCGCGGCGAAGTGGTGGGCATCAATACAGTCATAGCCTCGGAGGCGCAGGGAATTGGTTTCGCCATCGCCATCAACGAGGCGAAGCCCATTGTGGCCCAGCTCCAGTCGAGCGGCCGGGTCATCTGGCCGTGGATTGGAGTGAGTGTACAGGACGTTACCCGGCGGATGGCGATACAGCTCCGGCTGCCGGTCACGGAAGGGGTGCTGGTCCAGGACGTCCAGCGCGGCGGCCCGGCGGACAGGGCGACCATGCGCGCCGGCGACGTCATCATCAAGATCGAGAACGCGCCAGTGGCGTCCGTGGCCCAATTGCAATCGGAAATCCGGAAACGGCCAATCGGGCAGAACGTCCGGGTCACGGTCGTTCGAGGCAGCCAGCAGCAGGTGCTCACGGTGCGGCTGGAGGAGATGCCCCGCGGATAAGAGCGCTTTCCCCGAGTGACGGCCCCGTGGGCGGAGGGCTCGGCCCAGGACAGGCGAAGATTGACATAAACCGCCTACCATACGTCATGCACGGCCGGGCTCAGTCTCATAGTGCAGCTATCGCACCTTGACGAAGGGGAGAAAAGGGTGTAACATTCCGGTTACGTGGCAAATGATGTAGATAGCACGTCACGTGTGGTCGGCTCAAGGAGGGAGTACATTGAAGCGAGCGGTCCTTTTTTCGGCAGTTGCCCTGGTGCTCATGCTGGTGGTGGCGGGATGTGGTGGGGGAGGATCTGCCGCAGGCGGTAACGAAATCAAGCTCACAGGCACTGATTATAAGTTCGCACCCGCGGAGATAACGGTCAAGCGCGGAGAGGCAATCACCATTGCTTTGGAGAACAAGGGCAGCGTGGAGCACGACTGGGTTGCCGAGGCTATAAACGCCAAGTTCGCTGCCGTGGTCAAGCCCGGCCAGACCGGCAAATTGACCTTCACGGCCAACCAGGCGGGGACGTTCGACTTCCATTGCACCGTGCCCGGGCACAAGGAGCTCGGCATGGTGGGCAAGATCACCGTTCAATAGTCATCTCCCGGAGCCCCCTCTGTAGTGAGAGCGCCCCGCGGGGGGCGCTCTCACTTTTTGCCGACCCCCACCCTGCTTATGTCCACACTGCCGGACATACGCGCCGCTACGGGCGGATTTGTCCTGCTCATGGCGCTCCGGTATAATAGGCCAAGCGTCAAGCGACTTGCGTCTGGAGCATCCCCCGCCACCATGACACGACCACACGTTATCGCTATTGATGGGCCTGTGGCTGCGGGCAAGACCACCGTGGGCCGACTGCTCGCCCGCAAGCTCCGCTACCGCTTTGTAGACACCGGCGTCATGTACCGGGCCGTCACTTGGCTGGCCTTGCAGCGGAAAGTTGACCTGGACGACGCCTCCGCCCTCTCGAACCTGGCGCGCCACGCACGCATCGAGCTGAAGCCCGCTCCCCGCCGGGCGAGCGGCAGCGCCATGGTGGTGGATGGACAGGATGTAACCGCCAAGCTTCGCCTGCCCCGTGTGGAGCGGGCCGTGTCCATCGTGTCGCGCGTCCGGGGTGTCCGGACGGCGCTCGTCCGGTTGCAGCGCCGCCTGGCGGACGACGGAGGAGTTGTCATGGTGGGACGGGATATCGGCACGGTGGTCCTGCCGCACGCCGACATCAAGGTCTATTTGCAGGCCTCGCCGGAGGAGCGGGCGCGTCGGCGCAGCCTGGAGGTGCGCGAGGCCGGACACGCCGCCAGCTACGAGACTATCTTGCGGGACATCCAGCGCCGGGACAGGCTGGACAGCGAGCGCGTCGTATCGCCCCTCAGGCAGGCCCCTGACGCGTGCGTCGTCAACACGGACGGTCTCACGCTGGAGCAGGTGGTGGCCGAGATTCTCGCTATGGTGGATGCCCCGGAATGCGCCCCTTCTACGCGCCGTCGCTGCTCCTCGTAAGGGTGGTGTTCCCCCTGCTGGCGGACGCTCAACTTAAGGGTGTGGAGGCGGTGATTCCTCGTGGCCCGCTGGTGGTCGTGGCGGAGCGACGGAGCCGGTGGGACGCGGTGGCCCTGGCGGCGGCGCTTCCGCGCCCCCTGGTGTTCTGGGGCAGGGAATGGGCGGCAACCGGAGGTCGTCTGGTCCTTCCGCGGAGGGACAGGCTGGACGAGGGTGTGGACATGCTGCGTCACGACGCAGCGGTGGGCATTCTGTTAAGAGACGTCAGCCGCCCTCGGAGCGGGTGCGTTCCGTCCGCGGCCCGCATCCCGGCCGGGATGGTCGGCGCGGTGCTTCTGGCCCTGCGCGCTATGGCGCCCGTGCTGCCCGTGCGCGTGAGCGGGACTGAGGGCATTGGGCTGCTGCGCAGGCCGCGGGTGGAGGTGGTCTTTGGTCAACCCTTCAGCCTGCCCCTGCTGGAGGGGCTGCTCTCCCGCGCCATGCTCTGCACGCTGGCGGAGATGGTCGCCGGGAGGCTCGCGACCGTGCGGGCGGACGACTATCAGAGGCCCGGCGCGCCCGGCAGTTGACGCGCGGGCTGGCGGCGGATACGCTCCCCTGGAGCTTACTTGGGTTGGACGGCCATTGGCCTGAGGACGGACTATGTGCGGCATCGTAGGTTATGTGGGCCAGCGTCCCGCTGCGCCGCTCCTGATGGAGGGGCTGCAAAGGCTGGAGTACCGGGGCTATGACAGCTCAGGTATCGCCGTGCTCTCCCCTCGGGGCGAGATCGCCGTCCACAGGGCGGTGGGCAAGCTCTCCGCCCTGCACGCGAGTGTCCAGGGGCGGCTCCCGTCCGGCACGGTAGGCATCGGCCACACCCGGTGGGCCACTCACGGCAAGCCCTCCGTTCTGAATGCGCACCCCCACTTTGACTGCGCTCACGAGTTGGTCGTCATCCACAACGGCATTGTGGAGAACTACATGGCGCTGAAAGCGGAGTTGGAGAAGTCCGGGCATGCGTTCCGCTCTGAGACGGACACGGAGGTCGTTCCGCACCTGATAGAGGCCGGATTGCGGAGCGGACTGGACATGGCCTCCGCGGTGCGTCAGGCGGCGGCGAGGCTCCAGGGTGCCCACGCCATTATGGTGCTGGGCAAGGCGGCGCCGGGGGAGCTTGTGGCCGTGCGCACCGGCAACGCCGGGGGCGTGGTCGTGGGCTATGGCGACGGGGAGATGTTCGTGTCCAGCGACCTGCCCGCGCTGCTCCCGCACACGCGGCGAGTGGTCTATCTTGCCAGCAGAGAGATGGCTGTGGTCACCCGCGACGGGGCGCGCTACGCCAGCCTGGACGGCGCTCCTCTCGCCAAAAGTCCCCAGGTGCTGGCGATGGACCCCATATCCGCGGCGAAGGGCAGCTACAAGCACTTCATGCTCAAGGAGATCATGGAGCAGCCCACGGCTATCACCGACGCCCTGCGGGGGCGGGTGGACTTCGGGCGGGGACAGGTGGTGCTGTCGGAGCTGCCGTTCACCCGGCGCGACGTGCTCGCCCTGCGCCGCGTGGTGATTACCGGGTGCGGCACCAGCCTGCACGCCGCTCTCGTCGGGCGTTACCTGATGGAGTCGCTGGCCGGCCTGCCCGCGGAGGCGGACTGCGCGTCTGAGTGGCGCTACCGTTTGCCGTACCTGGACGCGCACACGCTGGTTGTCTCCATCACCCAGTCCGGCGAAACGGCGGACACGCTGGCGGCCATGGAGGCGGCGGGCGCCGGAGGCGCGCGGCAGGTGGTCATCTGCAACGGGGAGGGCAGCCAGGCGACCCGGCTGGCGGAAGGCACGTTGCTTCTCCGCGCCGGCCCTGAAATCGGCGTGGCCAGCACCAAGACCTTCACGTCGTCCCTTACGGCGCTGGCCCTCCTGGCCGCATACTTGGGGCAGGTGCGCGGCAGCGCCTCGTCCGAGGCGCTGCGCAGGCTGGTGGACGACCTGGCGCGGACGCCCAAGCTCATAGGGTCTGTCCTGGAGCAAGCCGGCGCTGTCCAGCGTCTGGCCGACCTGTACTTCCGGCGCGAGCATTTCCTGTACCTGGGGCGGGGCGTCACCTATCCGGTGGCCCTGGAAGGCGCGCTCAAGCTGAAGGAGATCAGCTACATCCACGCCGAGGGCTATCCGGCGGGGGAGATGAAGCACGGCCCTATTGCTCTGATTGACGAGCATATGCCGATTGTGGCCGTGGCGTTGCAGGGAAGCCCTGTTTATGAGAAGATGCTGGCGAACATCCAGGAGGTCAAGGCCAGGGGCGGGCAGGTCATCGCCGTGGCGGTGGAGGGAGACGATGGCGCGCGGAAGCTGGCGGACCACACGCTTACTATTCCCCAGGCGGGCGCGTTTGTCCAAGCCATCCTGGCGGTTGTGCCTCTGCAGCTTTTCGCCTATCATATAGCCGTCCGTCGCGGGTGCGACGTGGACCAGCCCCGTAATCTTGCAAAGTCGGTGACGGTGGAGTAAACTCCACCCGCCTGATTAATTTTGGGAGGTATGACGTGACCCTGCATCAGAAGTTCGGGATCTACCTCAACGCGAAGAAAAACCAGGTAGTGCGGATCAACTCGCCTTACTGGATTCCCGAGGCGCCCGAGTGGGCATTCCTGACCCCAGAGGTCAACATGACCCTCCTCAAGATCCGCGAGATGGCCAAGGAGAAGAAGCTGGTCGCGGACGCGGAGAAGGTGCAGTGGACATCCATTCCTCCCAAGCCGGAGGACCTGGCCCGGTGGGACGCCGAGGACAAGGAAAAGAAGGCGAAGGAGACCCAGGCCAAGAAGTAACCGGATTTCTCCCGGCCCCCTAGCCAGTTTCCCAGGCTCTGTGATACCATAGATGGCAGAGTTTTTGATTTCATTTACCCAGCCTGGACGTCCCGAGTCCGGGACGAGTGTTTGTCTCCATCGGCTTGGATATCCAAGGAGGTCTCCTATGATGCCTGCTGCGGGGAATCCTCTGCATCTCTGGTGCGCGGTGCCGTCCTACTACTCCCCCAGTTAGGGCCGCGTGTCGGCCCTATGCTTCGGGGCGCCGTCCAGTAAATAAGTAGTAGGAGCACACGTCATGAAACACAAGCAGGCCACTCAGACGCCCGTCGTCCTGTGGTTCAACGAGATCAGCAAGCACGACATCGCTCTGGCGGGCGGCAAGGGCGCCAGCCTGGGCGAGATGACGCAGGCCGGAATCCCAGTCCCTCCGGGCTTTGTCGTTACCGCGGACTGCTATTTCACCTTCCTGGAGCATGCGGGACTCAAGGAATGGACCCGCAACCTTCTGGCCGGGCTTAATCCCAACGACAGCAAGCAGCTCGCCGACGTGGCGTCCCAGATCAAGACGGCCATCACGCGCGCCGAGATGCCCCTGGAGATCGCCGACCGCGTCCGCCAGGCATACCGGGAGATGGGCGGCGGGGTGGTGGCCGTGCGCTCCTCCGCGACCGCGGAAGACCTGCCGGAGGCGTCCTTCGCCGGGCAGCAGACCTCATACCTGAATGTGGAGGGAGAGGACGCGGTCATCACCGCGGTGCAGAGCTGCTGGGCCTCTCTTTTTGAATCGCGGGCTATCTTCTATCGGGCGCATCAGGGCTACGACCACATGGCGGTTGGCCTGGCCGCGGTGGTGCAGAAGATGGTCCAGTCGGAGGTGTCAGGCGTCCTGTTCACCGTCGAGCCGGTGTCCAGCGACAAAAGCAAGATCGTTATTGAGGCTGTGTGGGGTCTGGGCGAGGCTATCGTCTCCGGCTCCGTCACGCCCGACTACATTGTGGTGGACAAGGAGAACATGCGCATTCTGGAGCGCAAGGTCTCCGTCCAGGACTGGAAGCTGGTCCGGAACCCGAACTTCAACTGGGACAAGGAGTACACCAACGTCAAGTACCCGGTGCCGGAAGAGGACCGGGCCCGGCAGAAGATGGAGCCGGACGGCATCATGGAGCTGGCCAAGCTGGCCCGCGTCATTGAGGACCACTACGACGTTCCTCAGGACATTGAGTGGGCCTGGGAGAAGGGCAAGTTCTACATCCTGCAGTCGCGTCCCGTGACCACCCTTCGCGACGAAGAGGTGGAGGAGATCCAGAAGATAACGGCCACGGTCATTCTCTCCGGCGCGGGCGCCAGCCCGGGAGTTGACTCCGGCCCCGTGCGCATCATCCACAGCCCGTCGGAGATTCACCGGGTCATGAAGGGCGATATCCTGGTCACGGAGATGACCACGCCGGACTTCGTCCCCGCCATGAAGCGGGCCCACGCCATCGTGACCGACAAGGGCGGACGGACATGCCACGCCGCCATCGTCAGCCGCGAGTTGGGCATCCCGTGCATCGTGGGAGCGGGCCGTGCGACGACGGTCCTCAAAGAGGACCAGGTCATCACCGTTGATGGTGGCGCGGGCAAGGTCTATGCGGGGCGCATCGCCACTGCCAAGAAAGAGAAGACCGAGGCCGCGCGCCGCATCCGCACCGCGACTCGCGTGTACGTGAACCTGGCCGACCCCGAGCTGGCGGACGTCATCGCCACGCGGCACGTGGACGGCGTCGGGCTGCTGCGCGCCGAGTTCATCATCGCCCACTACATCCGCGAGCACCCGCGCCACATGCTGGAGGAGAAGCGCGGCGATGAGTTCACGGACAAGCTGGCCGCCGGCCTCCTCAATTTCGCCTCCGCCTTTGACCCGCGGCCCGTGGTCTACCGCTGCACCGACTTCAAGACCAACGAGTATCGGGGCCTTCTGGGCGGCGAAAAGTACGAGGAGACGGAAGAGAACCCCATGATCGGCTACCGGGGCGTCTCCCGGTACGTCCGCGAGCGGGATATCTTCAAGCTGGAGATAGAGGCCATCAAGCGGGTCCGCCAGAAGCACAAGAACCTGTGGGTGATGCTGCCCTTCGTGCGGACGCCGCTGGAGCTGTCCCTGGTGAAACAGGTGATGGAAGAGGAGGGCCTGCGCCGCACCAACGGTCTCAAGCTGTGGATCATGGTGGAGGTGCCCTCAACCGTCATCCTGCTGGACAAGTTCATTGACGTGGGCATAGATGGCGTGTCCATCGGCTCCAACGACCTGACCCAGCTCATCCTGGGCATTGACCGCGACAACTCGAAGTTTGCCGACGTCTTCGACGAGCGCAACGACGCGGTCATGTGGGCCATGGAGCGCACCATCACCACCTGCGTGAAGCGGGGCATCACCTGCTCCATTTGCGGCCAGGCGCCGTCCTTCTTCCCGGACCTGACCAAGAAGCTCGTGGAGTGGGGCGTCACCTCCGTGTCGGTCAGCCCGGACATGATTGACCGCACGCGGGAGATCGTGGCCACCGTGGAGCAGGAGCTGGGCAAGCTGCCTCCGCAAACAGAGGGCTAGGCCCCGCAGGGGCCGACCGGTGTGATGAGGGGGCGATGACAGCCCCTTTGGGCGACCTGGGCATCCGTGAGCGTCTGGAGGCGCGGGAGGAGAGCCTCTCCCCGTACGCCCAGCGCAGTCCTTCCACGGAAGGACGCGGACGCGAGCGTCCAGAGCCGCCTGACCCTCTGGGCACGGCGTTCCAGGTGGACCGGGACCGCATCCTCCACACCAAGGCCTTTCGCCGCCTGATGCACAAGACTCAGGTCTTCATCGCGCCCCTGGGCGACCACTACGTCACGCGCATGACGCACACCCTGGAGGTCGTCTCGCTCTCCCGCGCCGTCGCCCGTGCGCTGGAGCTGAACGAGGACCTGGTGGAGGCCATCGGCCTGGGTCACGACCTGGGCCATACGCCCTTCGGCCACCTGGGAGAGGGCGTCCTGGCGGAGCTCTACCCGGGCGGGTTCCGCCACAACCGTCAGAGCCTGCGCATCGTGGACGTGCTTGAGGGCGAGGGCCGGGGCCTGAACCTGACATGGGAAGTCCGCCAGGGCATCCTGACCCACTCGAAGGCGCGGAAGGATATCGTCGGCAACATGGAGGCCGTCTCCACGCTGGAGGCGCAGGCCGTGCGCCTGTGCGACGCAATCGCCTATATCAATCACGACCTGGACGACGCCTTCCGCGCGGGCATGCTGACCGAGGCCGACCTTCCACCCCTGGTCAGGGAGACGCTGGGCGCCAGCCCGACCGAGCGGCGGAACACCCTCATCGCGGACGTCATCCTCGCCTCGTGGGCGGCGACGGGCCGTGTCCCGCAACCCGAAGAAGGGAAGCGGCCCGAGATACGCATGAGTCCGCGGGTGCAGGAGGCCGCCAACGCCCTGCGGGAGTTCCTGTTCCAGCGGTGCTACCTGGTGGCCGCCTCGGAGGAGCAGGCCGAGCGCGCGCGGGAGGTCCTGCGGCTGCTGTATCGGCAGTACACGCGGAACCCGGAGAAGGTGACGTCGGAGTTCCGGCTGCGCGCGGAGACGCCGCAGCAGGCGGCGGTGGACTACATCGCGGGGATGACGGACAGGTACGCGCTGCGCGTGGCGGAGGAGATCAAGCCGGGCATCAGCAAGGGGATATTCGAGCACAGGATATAGGGGGAGCGCTCCGATGCGTGCCCTGTTGGCATAACGCCTTATGTCCGTCATTGATGAGGTCCGCGGCAAGCTCGACATTGTGGACGTAGTCCAGTCCTACGTCCCCCTGACGCGGGCTGGGCGCAGCTTCAAGGCCAACTGCCCCTTCCACGCGGAGAAGACACCCTCCTTCTTCGTCTTCCCCGAACGGCAGACGTGGCACTGCTTCGGCGCGTGCGCCACCGGCGGCGACGTCTTCAGCTTTGCCATGAAGCGCGAGAACATCGGCTTCGGCGAGGCGCTGCGCCTCCTGGCCAACCGCGCCAACATCGCGCTGCCGGACCGCGCCGTCGAGGCTGGGCGCGAGGACCACCTGCGCCACGCCTGCGAGACCGCCGCGCGCTTCTTCAACCGCATGCTGCTCCATTCTCCGGACGCGGAGACCGCGCGCCAGCACCTGGCGAAGCGTGGGGTGTCCGATGAGACGGTCGCCGCCTTCCAGCTCGGCTACAGCCCGGATAGCTGGAGCGCCCTGCAGGAGCATCTCACCAAAGAGGGGTTCAGCCCCACGGACATGCTGTTCGCCGGACTGGTGGTCCAGAAGGACGACGGCGCATTGTACGACCGCTTCCGTGGGCGGCTGGTCATCCCCATCTGGGACGAGCGCGGACGGATGTCCGGCTTTGGAGCGCGGACGCTGGACGACGCGCAGGAGCCCAAGTACCTGAACTCGCCGCAGACACCCATCTTCGACAAGAGCGCCATCCTCTACGGCATCCACAAGGCGCGAGAGGCTATTCGCCGCGAGGGGCGGGCGGTCATCGTGGAGGGCTACATGGATGCGCTGATGGCCCATCAGCATGGCTTCGCCAACGTGGTGGCGTCCATGGGCACGGCCCTCACAGAGCGCCAGGTGGACATCCTGAAGAAGCTGGCGCACCGCTTTGTGCTGGCGCTGGACCCGGACGCGGCGGGCGACGAGGCCACGCTGCGCAGCCTGGAGTCGTCGTGGCGCATCTTCGACAGGCGGGTGCGCGCCCAGGGGACGGGCAAGGCCGGGGCCGCGTTCCAGCAGGAGCCAGACCCGGAACTGGCCATCGCCTCTCTGCCGCGCGGGCGCGACCCCGACGAGATTATTCGAGAGGACCCGAAGGCGTGGACCAGGATAGTGGAGGAGGCCACGCCTCTGATTGACTATCTGTTCCAAGTGGCGGCGCAGAAGCTGGACCTGTCGTCCCCTTCGGGCAAGCAGCGGGCGCTGGAAGACCTCTATCCCCTCATTGCGCGCATAGAGAATATCTTTCAGCGTAACGAGTACCTGGACAGGCTGGCCCGCCTGCTGCAGACGGACAAGGGCATCATGCAGGCGAGCATCAGCCAGCTCCGACGCAAACAGCCCGCTGGAAAAGGCGCGAGCGCCCTCGCGCCCGCGAAGGCGACGGTCAACCGGGACCCGCTGGAGGAGTACGTCCTCGCGCTTCTGCTCCAGCACCCCGAACTGCGCGCCCTCGCGAGCGGAGCCTTGCCGGAGCACTTCGAAAGGCCGGAGAACCGGGAGCTTTTCCAGTGTATCCAGAAAAATGGTACAATAGATATTCGTCAGTCGTTGGACGAGCACCTTCAAGGCCATTGGGACTCCCTTTTGACCACACCTCTCCCCCCTTCAGATGCGTCCGAGATGGAACGTGCGATGACTGAGACTCTCCGGCGGCTTGAGGAGCGCCGTTTGCGCCACCTCAAGGAGATGGAAGAACAGGCGCTTGCCCAGGAAGGGCTGTCCGGAGATGAGTTGACGGAGATGGATAGACAGGGGCTCCAGCGCAATGAAGAGTTGCGGGTCGTGTTCACGGAAAGGGAGCAAAGCGCATGGCCAAAGAGACCGTGAAGAAGCCAGACACCACCACTGAGAAACGGCCCGCCGCGGGCAAGAGCGCCCCCGTGGCTGCAAAGCCCGCCGCGGGCAAAAGCGCCGCCGTGGTCACAAAGCCTGTCGCGACCAAAAGCGACCCCGTGGCTGCAAAGCTCGCCGCGGGCAAGAGCGCCGCAGTGGCTACAAAGCCTGCCGCCAAGCAGAAGGCATCGCCCGCCACCGCAGTGCCGCCGCAGCGCGCGCGCACGGCGGTGCACGGCACGTCTGCTCCTCCGCCACCGGCTAAGCCAGCCCCCAAGAGCCAGCGTCACGGCCCCATGAAGAAGCCTGATGTGATGGACATTCTGACTCTGGGGGAGCGCGAAGAGAAAGATGTCGAGTTGCCCGTGGGAGAGCTGGCCGCGCGGCTAGCCTCCGTGGACCAGTCCACGATGGACGAATCCGTCCATGCCCCCACGCTGTTAGGGAAACGGGGCGAGACCTGGCCGGAGAACGGCGCGGAAAACGCGGAGGAGGAGGACGAGGCCAAGCCGGAGGTTGAAGCGGAGATGGAGGCGGAGGCGCTGCGCAAGCTCCGTCACCCCAGCCGCTCCAAGAAGCTCAAGGACTTCCTGGTGTAAGCCGCTCCCCGTCGGCGGGCGGCCGTTGTGGGCGGTAGTACGCACCCACCCGCGGACGCGTCATGTACCACACCACCAGCGCCGCCCACACCACGCTGACCATCGCCAGCAGGCTGAACGGCTGGAGCAGCAGTTCTCTTGCGTTCTGGTTGAACAGTCATCGGCGTGTGGTGCACGATCACCCGAGTGCAAGAGAATCGGGTGCGGAGAAGGGCTAATGGAGAGGAGACGTACCCCCGGAAGTGTCAATGGCGGTTGAAAATGTCCCACCGTGGAGGTGGCCGCCATTCCCGCCTTGCTGTCAGCTGGTTCCACCAGCCTTCTTCTCGGCCTCCGCAGGCGCCTTTTCTCCGGCAGCCTTGGTCACCTGCTCAGGCCGTTTGGCTTCACCCTTTGCCTTGTGTCGGCAAAAGAACGACTTAATCCTACTTAGACACATCGCTCACCCCATAACCATATTTCGTATCTGCCTAAGGGCCGCCCGACTGTTTCCCGGGCCTACTCAGCTTCCCGGGTTGCGGCGGTCGCGGGACTCAACCCAATTCTAGCACACCACGTTGCTTTATCGGATGTCAGGATGTACGTTCTGGAGCGCTACAAGCGAGAGCGGCTCGTCGAGTGCCACCACTGCTCCATGCCCAAGCAAGCACGGAGGAAGCTCTTTGCTTGCCCTAGGGTCGCAGCGAGAATACAATCAAGCCAGCGTCCAAGAAGTCGAGGGCGGTATAGTTGAAGATTATTGTCTGGTTGCGTATTGGCACGGGGCTTGTCGCCGTAGCCGGGGCCATCGCGCTTCTCACAGGCAGGCATGGTGCTGCTGCAGGTCTAGGTGCTGCCAGTGGCTTTGCGGTCTGGCTCAGTATTATGCTGGCGGCCTAACCGCGTGGTCATCTGCCGGTGCGGGACGCCATGACTTCGTAGCGCCGTTGCCCAACGGTCCGTCAGCCGCAAACTACATCCCCAATCATTGCCCGTAGATACCCTCAGGTTCGACATAAGCCCTTGCAACGGGCGTTGCAAGGCGCGTTAGTCTCAGGGATGGCCGCGCGGCGTATATTCTTAGGCGTGAAAAGGTTGGCCTAGTGCGACCTGCTTCTGAGCGAGGTTACATCAGCGCCGTGCTTGCTCCAGAAAGGGGGCACCGCTGTCAGCTTCGCAAGTCTCGCTGGCGTTTGAGGGGCGCAAAAGGGCCTTCTTTTCGTTTGGAGAGCGTGATTTGACAGGGTGACTGGCTATAGTGGCGCCATCGCCACGAGCCGGCCGGTAATGATGAGCCTGTCCCAATAGGCGTAGTCGGGATAACAGGTGATGAGAGTGACGACAGGCTCCTCTGTCCGAGCAAACACATCCAGTTGTTCCGGTTTGACCAGCTCCCATCTCACCACACGGTACAAGAATCTGGTGTCGTCGGTGAAGACGATGATGTCCACTATCTGCCCCGAGTCCAGGAGCTTGGGGATTTCCGGCAAGCGCTTGAAGACCTCGCCTTCCCGGAGCAGCGGGCTGCTGATGTGGCCCGACAGCACCATATTGTTCCGCTCTCCAGGGTTGGCCGTTCCGTTGTGATGGCCCACCGCCCATTTGGGCGTCTCCCACTCCAGGATGCCGTTATTCCATACGGTGTTGAGTTCCACGACCTTGGAGTCCACTCCGATAGACGGGATCTGGATGCGCCGGGCCGGTGGAGTCTCGCCAACGGTTCGCGGCAGGTCGTCCAGCTTCACCGGGCGCAGTCCGCCGGCCTGCCGCGCCGGGGCGTTGGCTCGCGCAGCCTCTGCGGAGGGCACAAGGCTTGCGGTGGCGGCAGCGACACCGGCAGGGTAGAGGTCAACGGCGGGGCCGTCGAGTGCGCTCTTACCGTCCTTTGCCAGAGCGCCCGCCTTCGGCGTTTCCGAAGCACTGTCTCCAGGAAGACGGCTGACTTCGACCGTCTGCCAGCCTTCCGGGAGGCCGCGCTCCACGGCATCCGGCGCCGACGTGGCGCTCAGCCCCGTGAGTTGCGTGTAGGCGTAGGCGGCGAGTCCATAGTAGCCGCCCACAACGAGCATGAGCAGCCCGCCAGTGATTACCAGGCCCATGCCGACGCGGGCCGGCAGCGCCCTCTTTTTGCTCACGTTCGCCATAGCAAGGCGAGCTTAGCAGACCTGCCGGGGCACAAGGTTACGCGCGATTTAGCGCAGGGTTAACAAAAGGTAAACAAAGATGGGGTGAGGCTGCGGAATGCTACACCGGGGGCAAACGGATGGTGAACACGCTGCCTCGCCCGATGTGACTCTCCGCTGCGATGATCCCTCCGTGGGTCTCCACGATAGCCCGTGCGATAGCCAGTCCCAGTCCCATGCCCCCTCTGCTCGCCGTGGAGGAATGGCGGCCTCGGTATGAGCGGTCGAAGACGTGCGGCAGCTCCTCCGGTGGAATGCCCACTCCGGCGTCCGTGACTCTGAGCCACGTGGCTTCCGGCCCCGTGCCCGCCGCGATGTGGACGCTCCCTCCCGAGGGGGTGTACTTGAGGGCGTTGTCCACGAGGTTGGAGACGGCCTGGGCCAGACGGTCCGGGTCTCCCCGCACCATCAACGGGTTGGCCTCGCAGATCACGTCCAGGTGGATGCCTCGGCGCTGGGACTCGGGCAGGAACCGCTGGTGCACCTGGCGGGCGACCATCGCCACATCCGTCTCCACGGGCCTGAAGTCCATGGTCCCCGTCTCGAAGCGGACAAGCTGCGTCAGGTCTTCCACCAGCCGATTGAGGCGGTCCGCCTCCCGTATAATACCTTGAACCAGCTTGGGACGGACGTCCGGGTCTTCGCTTCCACCCGCAGCCAGGGCCTCTGCCGCAGCCTTGATGCCCCCCGCGGGCGCCCGCAGCTCGTGGGTCACGTCAGCAAGAAAATGACGCCGCGCCTGCTCGGCCTCCTCCAGGCGGGCGCTCATGTGGTTGAAGTCGTCAGCAAGCTGCCCCACCTCATCTGACGATTGTACCGTCGCGCGCACCCCAAAGTGCCCCTGGGCGACCTGCCGGGCGGCCTGCCCGACTGTCCGTAGCGGCCGGACCAGAGTGTAGGCTATCCACAGGCTTAGCCCTATCAGAAGGACTCCCGCAAGGGCCGTCCCCGCGCCGATGGTGAGGCGTAGCTGCCGTTTTACGTCGTCCACATGTCCCAGATCGTAGGAGAGGCGCAGGACGCCTATCACGCGCCCCCCGTCCTTGACAGACACGGCGGCGTAGAGTGCTTCGCCGCTCGCCTGCGTGGCGTGCGCGGCGCCGCTGGTGGCCTGACCGGCCAGCGCGTCCCGGACGCCGAGCTCCTCCATACGCTTGCCCACAAGCTGCGTGTCTCGCGCCCAGGAGGAGCCGAGCAGCACACCATCGGCGTCAATGACCAGAATACGCGTCACATCGCTGTTGGGGGTCCGCTGGCTATTAATGTGCGTCTGGATCTCCTGTGGTCTCTTTTGCGCGAGGATATCGGGAACGAAATCCTGTCCTATCCAGATAGCCTGCGATACCAGGTCAATTCGCATGCGTTCGAGATGAAAGCTCTCCAGGACTGATGTCAGGTACAGCCCCAGCAAGAAGAGGAAGACCACCGTGGGCAGTCCAAAGGCCAGGGCCAGCTTCCAGCGGATGCTTCTAAGCATGCGAGGGTTCTGCCGCAACGAACATGTATCCGACCCCGCGGACAGTGACGATGCGCTGAGGGCGCTCCGGGTGGGTCTCGACTTTTTCGCGGAGGCGTCGGATATGCACGTCCAGCGTCTTGGTATCGCCGAAGAAGTCCTGGCCCCAGACGGCGTCCAACAGAAACTCGCGCTTCAGCGCCCGGCCGGGGTGCGCGGCCAGGATGCGTAGCAGGTCGAACTCTTTGGGGGCCATCTCCACGTCACGTCCGCGAACAAGCGCCCGCCGCGCGTCCACGTTCAGGGTGATGTCCCCCGCCTCGATGCGGGAGGGCGTGTCGGCAGGAGCGCGCCCGCGAGACCTGCGCAGGACGGTGTCTATCCGGGCGATGAGCTCCGCCATGCTGAAGGGCTTGACCATGTAGTCGTCGGCGCCCAGACGCAGGCCGCTGACCCGATCAATCTCGTCGCCGCGCGCCGTCAGGAAGATGACGGGCAGGGCTGTGCCCTGCTGGAGGATGCGGCACACCTCCCTGCCGTCCATGTCAGGCAGCCCGATATCCAGGAGGACGAGATCAGGAAGAGCCAGACGCGCCTTCTCCAGCCCCTCGGCGCCTGTTTGCGCCGCCATGACGTGATAGCCCTCGCGCTCAAGCTGATAACGCAGCGACGCGCGGAGAAGCTCATCGTCGTCCACCAACAGGATTTTTGCTCTCATACGTCGCCTTCAGTATAGCAAACGAGGGCGCGTCCACTGCTGAGCGCGCAACGCGCCACGTTTACCAAATGTTTACCGGCGGATAAACCCCCAGTAACCCGCCCGGATAGGCTGAAGGGTAACGTGAGATTAGAGAAGGCTAGCGAGGCGGTACGTGGAGCTGTTGCTGGTCCTGGCGGGAGTGGCGCTCGGGTTGACCGTGGCGGTCGTCGTGTGGGCGGCGTGCAGGTCTTCTCGGCAGTCCAGGCCGGGCACGGACGGGGCACAGGAGGTCCAGATTCTGGTGCGACGGGGCTACGTGCCCAATCGGGTGCGGGTGCGGCGTGAGAGGCCGGTCCGCATCACCTTTGACCGCCAGGAGAACGGCGAGTGCACGGAGTGGGTGGTCTTTCCAGGGCTGGGCGTCGCCTCCATGCTCCCGGCTTTCCGCAGAACGGTCCTGGAGTTTACGCCGCATACGCCGGGAGAGTTCGAGTTCCGGTGCAAGCTGGGGGCCTGCCGTGGTCACCTTATCGTGACAGCGTAGGGGGACACATCCCCTATTGGTGAGTCACATCTGGTTGCTGGAGGTCGCTATGAACGTCTCAGTGCGGACAAAGAAAGAGCGCGTCACCATCCCCGTGACGGGGATGACGTGCGCATCATGCGTGGAGCATATCGAGACGGCACTGAAGGACGTGCCAGGCGTGGCCTCGGCGCGGGTCAACCTGGCGCTGGAGCGCGCGCTGGTGGAGTATGACCCGGCGGTGGCCGGTGTCTCGGCCATGGTCAAGAGCATTCAGGAGACGGGCTACGGCGTCGCCGCCACCCAGGCGAAGTTCCTCGTGCTGGGCATGATGGGGTCCCATTGCCAGACGCGCATCCAGCAGGCCGTGGGCGAGACTCCCGGCGTCCTCAAGGTCACCGTTAACCTGAGCGCGGACACGGCCATTGTGGACTACCTTCCTACCGTCGTCTCCTCCGGCCTGGTCGCCAAGGTTATCCGCGAGCTGGGCTATGAGGTCACGGAGAAGACCGAGGGCCAAGACGCGCTGGACCGCGAGCGCCAGGCGCGGGAGCAAGAGCTTGCGCGGCAGCGGCGCAACCTGTTTATCGCTTGGCCTCTGGGCCTTCTGGTCATGCTGGGGACGTTTCGCGAGTACTGGATTCTGCCAGCATTCGTTCCCGCGTTCCTGGGCGACAAGTGGGTCCTCTGGGCCCTGACGACGCCGGTCATCTTTGGGCCGGCGCGTCAGTTCTTCGTCAACAGCTTCAACGGCCTCAAGCGCGGCCTGACGGACATGAACCTCCTGTACGCCACGGGCATCGGCGCAGCCTATCTCATTGCCGTCATCAACACCGTCTTCCCGGACGCTGGCTTCGGTGGAGAGAAGGCCACCTTCTACGAGTCAGCCGTGCTTCTGACCGGCTTCGTTATCCTGGGACGCTACCTGGAGGCCGTCACACGGGGCCGCGCCTCGGAGGCCATCCGTCGGCTGATGAAGCTCCAGCCGAAGAGGGCGCGGGTCCTGCGGGATGGACAGGAGTTCGACATCAAGGCGGAGGAGGTCGAGGTCAGCGACCTTCTGCTCGTCCGCCCTGGCGAAAGCATCCCCGTGGACGGCGTGGTCGCGGAAGGGTACTCCGCGGTGGACGAGTCCATGATCACCGGCGAGAGCCTGCCGGTGGAGAAGAAGGCCGGGGACAAGGTTATTGGCGGGACGATGAACAAGACGGGAGCGTTCAAGTTCCGGGCGACCCAGGTGGGCAAAGAGACCGCTCTCGCCCAGATTATCCAGCTCGTGGAGAACGCCCAGGCCACAAAGGCGCCCATCCAGAAGCTGGCCGACATGGTGGCGGGCCACTTCATCCTCGGGGTCCATATCCTGGCCCTGGGCGTCTTCCTGTTCTGGTTCTTCGCGGGCTATAACCTCTGGTTCAGCCCGGAGAGCCGGTTCATCCTGTCGCCCTACACGCTGACGGGCCTGGGAGTCTTCGGGTTCTCGCTGCTCCTCAGCGTGACGGTGCTGGTCATCTCCTGCCCCTGCGCCGTGGGGCTGGCGACTCCCAGCGCCATGATGGCCGGCTCCGGCAAGGCGGCTGAGCACGGCATATTGTTCAAAGGCGCGGACGCTATCGAAAGCCTCAGCAAGGTCCAGGTGGCCATCTTTGATAAGACAGGGACGCTGACCGTGGGCAGGCCGTCGGTGACGGACGTCGTGGCCGCAGGGCCTTCCCAGAATGACGTGCTGCGCTGGGCGGCGATCGCCGAGGTGAACTCGGAGCATCCGCTAGGCGAGGCCATCATCCGGGGCGCGCGCGACCGCACCCTGCCCGTGCCAAGTCCTGAAACGTTCGATTCCATCCCCGGCCACGGCGTGGAGGCGCGGCACGAGGGCAGGGTCATTCTTCTCGGCAACCGCAAGCTCATGCGGGACCGGGGCGTGGACATAGAGCCTCTGCTGGTGGAGGCGGAGCGCCTGGAGAACGAGGGCAAGACCGCCATGTTCGTGGCCCATGACGGCCATGCCGCCGGCGTGGTGGCGGTGGCGGACACGCTCAAGCCCACGTCCGCCGCGGCGGTGGCCCAACTCCACCGCATGGGCATTGAGGTGGCGATGATCACCGGCGACAACCTGCGCACGGCGCGGGCCATCGCCCGGACGGTGGGCATTGACCGCGTGCTGGCGGAAGTCCTGCCACAGGACAAGGCGAACGAGGTCCGCAAGCTGCAGGCGCAGGGCAAGAAGGTCGCGATGGTGGGCGACGGCGTCAACGACGCCCCAGCCCTGGCCCAGTCCGACGCGGGCATCGCCATCGGCAGCGGGACCGATGTGGCGAAGGAGACGGGCCACGTCATCCTCATCAAGGACGACATCCTGGATGTTGTCGCCGCCATCGAGGTGGCCCGAGCGACCATGCGCAAGGTGAAGGAGAACCTCTTCTGGGCCTTCGCTTACAACACGGCCAGCATCCCTCTCGGGGCGGGCTTGCTCTATCCGGCCTTCAAGCTCGTGGTGAGCCCGGAGCTGGCGGCTTTTCTGATGGCCATCAGCTCCCTCACCGTGACACTGAACACTCTGCTCATGAGAGGCTTCGTTCCCAGCATCAAGCGACAACGGGAGTCTGAGCGGTTCGCGGCCCCAGCCGAGGCAGCGGCTGTCGGAGGAGGGAACAGGTAGGAGGTGACCATGAATGAAAACGCGCGACTCGTGGGGACGCTCGTATCGTTCGGCATCGCTCTGGCGGCGGCGGTGGCTTTCTTCGCCGTCACCGGCGTGGGGGGTTACACGGCGGTGGCGCGCTACGGCGGGGCAGCGTGGGTGTTCCTGCTTGCCCTGATTGTGGCGATGCCGACCGTGCTACCTCTCTTCAAGAGGCGTTCTGGGGGTTAGAGGAAAGGAGAGTGTCGTCATGCTACGCCCTGTCGTCTTCGCCAACGCGGTGGCTGCTGTGTCCGCGATTGGGTCTGTGGCCTGTGCGCTCCTATCGCTGGCTGCGCCGGGTCTTCTGCTGAGCATAGCCCAGGGGTGGGCCCACACCCTTGATCTGACAAAGATTCAAAGGCCCGGCTTCACGCTAGGGGAAGCCCTTCTGGGCCTGGTGACCTTCACCATATTCATGTGGATCGGCGGCTGGCTCCTGGCCACGATTTACAACCGGTGGAGTGGCGCAACGTCCACAGCGTCCACGCCCCCCGGCGGCCTCCGGCTCTGAAGCCCACCACGCGGGCGCGCACTAGCACGCTATGTATCCATTTGCGAGTTGCTGAAGGAGGCAAGCCGTGGCAACCGGACAACAGACACGGATTATAGGGGCAGGCGTCCTGCTGGCGACAGCTCTGATAGTGATGGCAGTCACCGCGTGCTCTATCTCCACACCTGCGGCACCGGGTGGCGACGGCGCCGTCGCACCCGCACAGCCAGCGCCTGCGTCTTCTGCCAGGCCGCCGCAGAACTCGCAACCCGCCGTCACAAACGGCGCGCCTGTGCAAGGAGAGGCGAACGTCGAGCATGGCGGCGCTCGGCAGGTTGGAAGCGCCTCTCGGAGCGCGACTCTCACGACGCTACAGACCAGCAAGCAGGGCCCCGTGACCGTGGAGGCGCGCCTGAGCGACGCTCACGCCGCGGGGGACACGGGCCCGCTGGTCTTTTCCATTGTGCTGGACACGCATAGCGTGGACCTGGACGCCATTGACCTGGCGGGGTCGGCGAGCTTGCGGGACGACCGCGGCCGCTCGGTGGCTCCTGTGCGCTGGGAAGCGCCCCGCGGCGGCCACCACGTCCAGGGTGTCCTCACGTTTCCGGGCGTTCTCGCCGACGGCTCGGCGCTGCACAGCCGTTCCACGCGGTCGCTGGCGCTCGTCGTGACGAACGTCGGCGATATCCCGGAGCGTCGCCTGACGTGGGACCTGGCGGCGGAATCTCCCGCGAACGGAGGCTCGTGATGGCTGAAGCCGCCCTCCAGAGACGCGCGCTCTCCATTCAGGGGATGACCTGCGTCTCTTGTATCGTGCATGTGGACGAAGCGCTGCGTTCCGTTGAGGGGGTGGAAGCGGCAGATGTGTCCATTGGCCGGGCGGTTGTCCACTATGACCCGGCCCGGACCGCACCGGAGGCGCTGGAGCAGGCGGTCCAGGCTGCGGGCTACAAAGTAGCCCCGGAGGGCGCGGCGGCGGACAGGCAATCCCGCGGTATGCCCGTCCTGGTGGGCCTGTCCGCCGCGCTGGTCCTCGCGGGGTTCTACGTCGTCGTCATCGGCCTTCTGTCCGGAGACATGGCGCATGGTGTCAATCAGGTGCGAGACGACCTCCTGCTCGTAGCGCCGCTGGTAGCGGGCTTCGGTGTCCAGGCGGGGCTGTTCATCCATACGCGCCGCGTCATGGCCGCGCGCATGAGCCGCGCGGCGCCGGCGGCGGCGAGCGGCGCGGGAGTCGGTGTCTCCACGGCCACCATGGTGGCGTGCTGCGCGCACCACGCCTCGGACGTGCTGCCGCTGCTGGGCATCGCGGGTCTCGCCACGTTCGCGCTGGACTACAAGACGCCCCTCATGCTGATAGGCATAGCGGCCAACATCGCGGGCGTAGGCATCATGGCATGGCGGCTCCGGCGCGCCGCAGCCGCCTGTCTCAAGAACTGACACAGTGGGAGAGATACGATGATTGAAGTGACCTCCCAGGCGGCTGCTCGTCTCAAGGGTGAGCTTGAAGCGCGTGGTCTGACGCCATATCCCCTGCGCATCGTGGCCGTGCGCGGGCCCCACGGATGCATTCATGGCTACACTCTGGCCCCCGAAAGAGAACTCGGAGAGGGCGACCGCGTCGTGGAAGAAAGCGGCGTTCGTTTCGTTGTCCACCAGGACATGGCCCCATTCCTGGACGGAGCGCGGATAGACTGGGATGGCGCGCACCTGACAATTGACGCTCCGGCGTCGCCGCCGCCGCGGCACGAAGGGCACTGCGAGGACCACCATGCCGCGTGAACGGGTTTCCCCGGCCGTCCCGCCGTCCTCGCTGGGGACTGCCCCTGGTGCTGGCGCTGGGCCTGTGGCTCTGCACCCTGCCCCTCGTGGGGCTTGCCCTGGCCCTGGGCCTGCTGCCGTGGCAGGACGCATGGCCCGCCGTGGGCCTGCTGCTGGCGGGCGATCTGCTGGCGTGCTTCGTGCTGTGCCACACCGTTCTGAGAGGCTGGACCGAGGCTCTGACCTGCGCGCCGCGCCTCGACTTTGCGCGCGTCATGCCAGCGGAAGGTAAAGCCTGTGCCTCAACGCAATAGCGGCAACAGGGCGCGTGTGCGCCGTCCCCGGCCCTTCTGGAAGCGCGCCCTGCTCCCCGGGGGTCTGGCCTTCCTGGGGATTGCGGTGGTGGCGGCCTTGGTCTGGCTGGGCAGGCCGGAGGAGAACGGCGCCGACGCTCGTGGGGCAGACCTGACAGAAGGAGCTGTCCACATCTTCTATGGCAGCACCTGCCACGACTGTCCACCCTACGTGGCGGAGCAGGCGATGCCTGCCCTCCAGACGCGCCCGTGGCCGGGGGGAGTCAAGGTGCACGATTTCCAGAAACCAGAAGAGCTAAAGTTGCTCACCCGAACGCTCGATGAAGTAGGCTTCAGTGCGTCTCCAGCCGATGTCGCTCGTGTCCTCACTCCGGCGACATTTCACGTTACGGTGCTCCGCTTGGACCAGAGCAGGATCATCATGCTGGGGCACCCGCCGGGGAGCCTGGTCCGGGAGGTGCTGTCCCTGAGCAACCCGCCGCCTCGGCTGGTGGTCAGCCAGGAAGAGATGCATGGGGCGGCTACCAAGTACGAGGTCTGGGACTTTCAGGGGGCCGTGGCGAGCTTCCCCATCGGGACGCCCCTGAAGGACGCCCTTGCCCGGATGAGCGCCTCAATGTAGGCGCGGGAGACGCGGCGTGCTGCCAAACGACATCCTGTTGCCAATGGTCCTGGCGTCTGGGCTTCTGGACGGGGTCAACCCCTGCGCGTTCGCCGTGATGGGGTTCCTCCTGGCCTTCCTGTTCGCGGTGGGCCAGGCGCGGTTGCAGGTCCTTCGGGTGGGCGCGGCCTATATCGTGGGGATGTACCTGACCTACTTTGCCATCGGACTGGGCATCCTCGCCGCGCTGGCGTCGCTGGGAGCGCCGCATATCGTCGCCACAGTGGGCGCGTGGCTGGTGATAGCCCTGGGGCTTGTCCAGCTCAAGGACGTGCTGTTCCCGAGGCTGCCATTTCACCTGCGGATGCCCGCGGTGGCGTGGGAGAAGACAAAGGGTCTGATGGCAAGTGTGACCCTTCCCTCCGCGCTGGCGCTGGGAGGGCTGGTCGGCCTCTGCACTCTGCCGTGCTCCGGCGGCATCTATGTGGCTATCCTCTCCCTGCTGGGGTCTCGCACAACCTATCTCGAAGGCGTTGGCTATCTGGCGCTCTACAATTTCATGTTTGTCCTCCCACTCATAGGCATCCTTCTGGCTGTGGGAAACCGGCCCGTGGCGCGGAGCCTTGCCGCATGGGAACGACGGAACACCCGGGCGGTGCACCTGGTCGCGGGCTTTGCGATGGTCGCGTTGGGCGTTGGCATCCTGGTGTGGACTTCTTAGATGTGACGTGCGCCTCCGGGTTGGAGGCACGATGAGGAGCGCAACATGTGCATGATGCATGGACACGGAGATCAGCCTGGCGGCAAGCCGCCCTCCCACTGGCGACGGTGGGGGCTGCTTCTGGCTCTGGTTGCGGCAGCGGTTGCGATTCTTGTCCTGAAGGTGGACGCGCTGACCGTGCTCCTCGTGGGGGGAATGCTGGCGATGCACCTGTTCATGCCCCACGGAGCGGGACATGGCGCTGGTCAGGGGCAGCAGTCGGAGGAGCACCATACGGAGCCAACGTCTGAACAAGGCTCCTGCGACGCCGGCGCCGATGCTCGGAAGCCGACGGCCGAGCCTGCTGAAACAGGCGTAAAGAAATAGACGGGAGGGATATTCATGGGACCCATAGTCATCAACATAGACCCTGTTCTCCTGAGCCTGGGGCACATCCACATAGGCTGGTATGGAATCATCGTCACACTGGCGATCGCCGTTGGCGTCTGGGTCGCAACGCGCGAGGCTAAAAGGCGCGGCATCTCCGTGGACGACACCCTCGGCCTCGTCTCCTGGGCGGTCATCGGAGGCCTGATAGGAGCGCGGCTGTTCCACGTGATCGACAAGCTGGACTATTACATGGCGAACCCCCTTGTCGCTCTCGCCATCTGGCAAGGGGGACTGGCTATCTGGGGAGCCATTGCTGGAGGGGCGGTTGCCGCCGCTCTTTATGCGCGGCGAAATGGGCTTCCGCTCGCACGGCTTGCGGACGCGGCGACTCCCGCATTACTCGTCGGCCAGATGATCGGGCGATTTGCCTGCATAATCAACGGCGACTCGACTGGCACTCCCACCGATTTGCCCTGGGCGTTCGTCTATGTGAACCCCGGGGCTATGGTGCCTCCCGATCTCCTCGGTGTGCCGACGCATCCTTATCCTGTCTACGAGATTCTCTGGAACAGCGCCGTTCTCGGCGTCATATGGATTCTGCGGTCGCGAGTGAAGAAGGAGGGCGTACTGTTCCTGATGTACGTGAGCTTGTATGCGGTCGGGCGGTTCGCGCTGAGCTTTGTGCGCCGAGAGGTTATCTGGTTCGGGGGCCTTCAGGAGGCCCAAGTCATGTCCGTGATTGTCCTCATAGCTGCGGGCGTGGCCCTGGTCGAGCTGCTGCGGCGCGCCCGCCCGACGGTCCGCGCCGCAACGGTGAAAGCTCGGAGATAAGAAAGGCTGAGCGGTGTTCGACGTATCGTTCTATCAGACCGTCCTGCCTGAGCGGGTGACGAGTGAGTGCCGGATCCGGCCCGAAGACGTGCCCGTCGTACTCCTGCACCTCGCCAACGGGATGACGATGGACCTGTGCCATATTGTGCACCTGGCGGACACGTGGCTGGCCGTCCGTTACTTTCGGGACACCAAGACCTGCGAGGAGATGGATGTGGCCTATGTGCCCTACGAACTGGTGACGCTTGTCACCCTCTCGCTGCACCGTCCCGAAGACCGACCGGTGGGCTTCCGGCTCGAAGGACAAAACGACGGGATAGGAGGGACGACGACGAGTAAGCCATCAGCACATAGATAAGACCTGAATGCCATCCGTGGACAAGGTACAGACTAGCATCAGGAGGTGTTCCCGTGGTCAAAGATCCCGTGTGCGGTATGGAGTTCGACGAAAAGAAGGCCAGGGTCCAGTTTCAACATCGGGGCAAGACGTACTACTTTTGCTCCGTGCCGTGCAAGGTCAGCTTCAGCAAGGAGCCGGAGAAATATGAGAAGGGGGCATAGACGAGGCCATCCACCGACAATCCGCACGGGTTATCCACCAGGCATCTCACAAAGATCTGCCTAAGTTTCCAAAAGGGGAGGGACGATGTTCACTCTGGCATCCGCGGCCACGAGAACTCAAAACGCCATTCTAGCGCAGCGCGACGATTTGGCTTCGGCGCTGGGCCTGTTCGGATGGCGAGGCTG
>JAUSIH010000117.1 GCA_030648205.1 Dehalococcoidia bacterium
GAGTCCACGTCGTGGTAGCTACCGTCCACCAGGGCGGCTTGGACATCCACCAGGGGGTAACCCGCCAGGACGCCCGAATCCAGGGACTCCCTGATCCCTTTCTCCACCGCGGGGACAAACTCCCGGGGGATGACGCCGCCCACGATCTTGTTGACGAACTCGAAGCCCGCGCCGCGCTCTCTTGGCGTCAGCTCCAGCCAGACGTCGCCGTATTGGCCGTGGCCGCCCGACTGGCGAACAAACCGGCCCTGGGCTCTGGCGGGGACGGTGATGGCCTCTCGATACGCCACCTGAGGACGGCCGACCGTGGCTTCCACCGAAAACTCGCGCCGCATCCGGTCCACCAGCACGTCCAGGTGCAGCTCGCCCATGCCGGATATGATGGTCTGGCTCGTCTCCGCGTCATGGCGGACTAAGAACGTCGGGTCCTCGTCAGACAGCTTGGAGAGGGCTTCCGCCAGCTTCTCCTGGTCGGCTCTGGTCTTGGGCTCGATGGCCACCGAGATGACAGGCTCGGGGAATTTGATGGTCTCCAGCATGACCGGGTTCTCCGGGTCGCAGAAGGTGTCACCTGTGAAGGTGGTCTTCAGCCCTACGGCGGCGGCGATGCCTCCCGCGTACACAGCGTCCACCTCCTCCCGGTGCTGGGCGTGCATTTGGACCAGACGGCCCAGGCGCTCCTTGTTGTCTCGGGTGGAGTTGTAGACCCCCGCTCCGGACTTCGCGGTGCCGGAGTAAACGCGGAAGAACACAAGTCGGCCCACGTACGGGTCGGTCTGGATTTTGAAGGCCAGAGCGGCCACGGGAGCGTCATCCTTGGGCTCACGAACCACAGACAGACCAGTCCGCGAGTCAATTGCGTATACCGCCGGTACGTCCGCGGGTGACGGCAGGTACTCCACGACGGCGTCCAGCAAGAGCTGGACACCCTTGTTTTTCAAAGCGGAGCCGCAGAGGACAGGCACAAGGAGGCTTTTCGTGGTCGCAGCGCGCAGGGCAGCTTTCAACTCAGGGATGGAGATGGGCTTGCCCTCTAGGAACTTCTCCGTGAGCTTCTCGTCCGTCTCGGCCACCTTTTCCACCAAATGCGCGCGCCACTTGGCGACTTCGGCCTGGTATTCGGCAGGAACAGGCTCCTCGACAGGCGGCAAAGGCTCGTCGCCCTGGTAGACGTAGGCTTTCTGCTCAATCAGGTCAATGGAGCCCTTGAACTTGTCTAGCGTGCCCAGAGGTATCTGGATAGGCACCGGGTTGGCGTGGAGGCGGTCTATGATCGTCTGGAGCGTATGGAAAAAGTCCGCTCCGGGGCGGTCCATTTTGTTGACGAAGCAGAGCCGGGCGACGTGGTACTTGTCCGCCTGGCGCCATACTGTCTCGGACTGAGGCTCCACGCCTTGGGTGCCGTCGAAGATGACCACGCCGCCGTCCAGAACCCGCAGGCTGCGCTCGACCTCCGCGGTGAAGTCCACGTGGCCGGGCGTATCAATGATGTTGATGCGGTAGCCCTTCCACTCCGTCGTGGTCGCGGCGGCGGTGATGGTGATGCCGCGCTCGCGCTCCTGGGGCATCCAGTCCATTACGGTCGTGCCTTCATGGACCTCGCCCAGCTTGTACGTTTTGCCCGTGAAGAAGAGCACGCGCTCGCTGACCGTGGTCTTGCCGGCGTCAATGTGGGCTATGAATCCGATATTTCGGAGTTTTTCGATGGGCAAAGGTCTAGACATATTATTTCAATTAGCTAGGAAGCTACTCCAGCCTCTCAGGTGTTTTACCAGCGATAGTGGACGAAGGCGCGGTTGGCCTCTGCCATCTTGTGCAGGTCCTCGCGCCGCTTGATCGCGGACCCCTGGCCCCGCGCGGCATCAGTGATCTCCGCCGCCAACCGTTGAGCCATGGGCTTGCCCGTGCGGGCGCGGGCCCCGCCCAACAGCCAGCGAATGGCCAGGGCAAGGCGTCGCTCGGGCCGGATCTCGACGGGGACCTGGTAGGTGGCGCCGCCCACGCGGCGGGGCTTCACTTCCAGGAGAGGCGTGACGTTCCGGATGGCCTGCTCCAGCGCGTCCAGAGCGGGCTTCTTGGTCTCTTTCTCCGTCATGTCCATAGCTTGGTAAACGATGCGCTCGGCCACGCTCTTCTTGCCCTGCATCATCACTTTGTTGATAAGCCGGGCAACGAGCACGCTGTTGTGCCGCGTATCGGGAGTAACAGTTCTTGGTACAGCTTTTCGACGACGCATGTTCTTGTCCTACTGGGCCGGGGCCGGAGCGGCGGTCTCTCCGCCACCGGCGGGCGCGGCGGCACCCTTCCCCTTCTTGGCCCCATACTTGCTGCGGCCCTGGCGGCGGTTCTGCACGCCTGCTGAGTCTAGGGTGCCGCGGATAATGTGGTAGCGGACGCCCGGCAGGTCAGGGACGCGGCCGCCTCGAAGCAGGACCACCGAGTGCTCCTGCAGGTTATGGCCCTCGCCGGGAATGTATGCGGTAACCTCTACCTGGTTCGTCAGGCGTACACGGGCGATCTTACGGAGCGCCGAGTTCGGCTTCTTGGGGGTCATGGTGCGCACCTGTATGCACACTCCCCGCTTTTGGGGCGAACCCTTGGCAGTGAATTTACGGTTCTGCTCAAGGGCGTTGTGCCAAACGCGCAACGCCGGGGCCTTGCTTTTCCTGCGGGACCCCTTGCGACCCTTCCGTACGAGCTGGTTTACCGTTGGCATGAGCTAGTCTCCTGACGAAATGCACAAAAACTTATGATACCTGGAAAACCGCTCGTTGACAAGCGAGCAGCCAAATAGAAAAGTTATCATGTTTGCCTCTGAATGTCAAGGTTGTGGGAGCGAGTTTTTACCGAAAGGCCAAAAGGAGAGCGCGTTCACTCTACACCTGCCAGGAGGTCTATTGTATCTATGAAGTAGAGGAGAGGCGGCTGGACTCCCCTTTCATCAACAGACTCGCGGGACTGGGAACGTGTCCACGACTCGTTCCGCCCGCACTGTTCCCTGTTTCACATGTACTGGATAGGTGCATCCCTTTTCAGTCATGGCTCTAACTGCTATACTCTGTCGGGTTATCCTGCGTTCATAAGGAAGGAAGCATTTCTCTATGCCGGCCATAGCGGTTGTGGGTGGACTCTGGGGCGACGAAGGCAAGGGGAAGGTCATTGACCTTCTGGCAGAGAAGGCCAAGTATGTCGTGCGGTACGGCGGCGGCAACAACGCCGGCCATACCGTCATGAACCAGTACGGCAAGTTCAGCCTGCACCTTGTTCCCGCAGGCATCTTCCAGCCCCATGCTACGTGCGTCATCGGCAACGGGGTCGTAGTGGACCCCAACGTGCTGCTGCAGGAGATGGACATGCTCGGGAAGGCGAAAATCGACACGTCTCGCCTGATGGTGAGCAGCCGTGCTCACGTTATCATGCCCTATCACATCCTTTTGGATGGCCTGGAGGAGGAGCGTCGAGGAAACTCGGCTATCGGCACAACCCGCATGGGCGTCGGCCCCGCGTATGTGGATAAAGTGGCCCGCATGGGCATCCGCGTGGGCGACCTGACCGATCGCAAGGCCCTGCCGGCCCGGCTGCGTCCCATTCTGGAGTACAAGAACGCCATCCTGACCAAGGTGTACGGAAAGCTGCCCGTCTCCCCGGAGGAGATTTACGAGAAGTGCTGCCTGTACGGGGAGCGTCTGGCCCCGTATATCCGCGATACGGAACAGGTCCTGTACGATGCCCTGGAGCGCGACGACCTGGTGCTGCTGGAAGGCGCCCAGGGGACGCTGCTGGACCTGGACTATGGGACGTATCCGTTCGTCACGTCCTCCCATCCCGTGGCGGGCGGCGCCGCCGTGGGTGCGGGTGTCAGCCCCGGGCGCATCTCCCAGGTCATCGGCATCTACAAGGCGTATGCCACCCGCGTGGGCGGCGGGCCGATGCCCACGGAGTTGAGCAACAGCCTGGGTGAGACCATCCGGCAGCGGGCGTGGGAGTTCGGCGCCACGACCGGCCGGGCGAGGCGCTGCGGCTGGTTCGACGCCGTGGCCGGCCGTTTCAGCAACATGGTCAACGGCTTCACCTCCGCGGTGCTCACGCGCCTGGACGTACTGGACATTCTGCCCACGGTGCGCATCTGCGTGGCGTACCGGGTGGGCGACCGGACGATTGACACCTTCCCCGGCGACGCGGTTACCCTGTCCCGCTGCGAGCCTGTATATGAAGATATGCAGGGCTGGCTTACTGACACCAGCCACGCCCGCTCGTATGACGCTCTGCCGGAGCGGGCGCGCGCCTACGTCAAGCGTCTTGAAAAGCTCATACGCTGTCCAATTGACATAATTTCCATAGGTCCGCGTCGCGAAGAGACGATCATCGTCCGGCAGACCTTCTAGGTCTTTCGCGAGAGCATGCATATCCGCTCATGGATCATGGACTCTTCGTTGCCATCGAGAAGAGTCCATGAGAGACGCCTCTTGTGCGTGAGTGGAGCGACGCCCTCGCCCGCGCGCCGGGCGGACGTCTCCTTCATGCGTCTTCCTTCTTTTTCAAAGCGAATGACGGCGCAAATGCCGGCAGTTTACACAGACGCTTGATTTTGCGGGCCTCTTGCGTCTAAATTAGAGCAGCACGGAGGCGCCTTTGTGGCGTCGGAGGATGCCGGTGATCACCCATCTGGCCGTGGGATACGACGGAGTAGGCAAAGAGCGCCTGGATGCCCTTCACCGGGTTGTCCACGCGCTGAAGTCCGAGCAAGACTTGTCCGCTATCCTCCAGGGCGCCGCCGACGTCAGCCGAGAGGTCGCGGGCGCCCGTCACGCCGCCCTTGTCACGCTCGACCAGCGGGGGCAACTCATCCGGTTTATCACTTCCGGGCTGACCAAGGAGGAGGTCGCCGGTCTGGGTCCAACAACGGAGGTGCGGGGACTCATTGGTTCCGTTATCCGTGACCGTCTGCCCATTCGTCTCCCGGCTCTGGAATTGCAGAACACGCTGACCGGATTTCCCCCTGGCTATCCGCGCATCAGCAGCTTCCTAGGTGTGCCGCTGTCCTCTCACACCAGGACGTTCGGCGGGCTGTACGTCACGAGCAAGGACGAGGCCCCCAGCTTCAGCGCGGAGGACGAGGAGCTGCTGCTCCTCCTGGCCTCTCACGCCTCCATCGCTATCGAGAGCGCCCGCTTGTACGCCATGGCGCAGCGGAGCGCCCGGGAAGCGCAGGCCTTGTATGAGGTGGGCAAGTCGCTGAACCGCTCCCTCAGTCTGGATGATGTCCTCCAGCGCATAGTGCAAGCCGCTGCAACCATTCTGCAGGCGGACAAGGCTCAACTCTTCGTCCTGGACGAGGCGAAGGGAGTGCTCCGCGCCCGTGCGCTCTACGGCTTCATGAAGCTGACGCCCCGTCTCTTGACCATCCGCCTGGGGCAGGGGCTTATCGGCCGAGTACCCGGGACCGGTCAGAGCATAGTGGTGCAGGATACATTGCGACGTAAGGAAGTCATCCGGTGGATTGTTCTTAAAGAGGGCATCCGGTCGCTGATTCACGTGCCCATCCGCATCAATCAGCGGGTCTACGGCGTGCTCAGCGTCAACTACCTCAGGCCTAACGCCGTGCCGGACAGGGCCCAGTTTATTCTGGAGTCCCTGGCGGACCAGGCGGCCACAGCCATTCAGAACGCCCGCCTGTACTCCCAGGTGGAGCGGCTGGCGCGCGGAGAGGAGCGCGACCGGATCGCTCGCGACCTGCACGACAGCGTCATTCAGGAGGTCTACGCGGTTGGCCTCTCTCTGGAGACGTGCATTGACTCCGTGGAGCGGGAGCCGGACAAGGTCAAGGTGGAGCTGCAATCGGTGGTCCAGCAGCTCAACCGCGTCATCAAGGACATTCGCGCCTACATCCACACCCTCCGGACGGGAGTGGTGCCCCGCAAAGACCTGGTGCGCTCCCTGGAGGAGATGGTGGAGGAGATGCGCGGCCGCGCGCCGTTCCACATTGAGTTCACCAGCAGCCCCAAGTCCGTCCCTGAGCTGGCGTCTTATCAGGTGCATGACTTACTGCTCGTCGCTCAGGAGGCGCTCGCCAATGTCCTCAAGCACGCGCGCGCCGCGCGCGTGGACATGGCGCTGACCTCCGGCGAGGGAAGGCTCACGCTCAGCATATGGGACAACGGTGTCGGCTTTGACCCGCGCCTGGCGCGCGGGAGGGCCCAGCACGGCCTTCAGAACATTCGCGCCCGAGCGCGGCGGCTCGGCGCGGCCCTGCGCGTGGACGCGGCGCCCGGCAAGGGCACCCGCCTGGTGCTCCGCCTTCCGCTTCCCACTTCTCCCCCAGGACAACGCCGATGAGCGCGCAGACAGAGATACGCATCTTGCTGGTGGACGACCATGAAGTCGTGCGGCGCGGGCTGCGGACACTTCTCATGCGCAAAGGGGCGTTCGTCGTCATAGGAGAGGCAGGCTCCAAGTCGGAGGCTATTCGGGAGGCGGCGCGGCTGCAGCCGGACCTTGTGATCATGGACGTGCGGCTGCCCGATGGCACGGGAGTGGAGGCGTGCCAGGCCATCCGCACCCAGAACCCGAACATCAAGGTCCTGATGCTCACGTCCTTCCCCGACGAGGAGTTCCTGTTTTCGTCTATTCAGGCCGGCGCCGCTGGCTATCTTCTCAAGGACATCAAGAGCGACGAGTTGGTGGCGGCCATTCGAAAGGTTGCGGCGGGCCAGTCCCTCATTGACCCCGCCATGACTCAGAAGCTCCTGGAGCGGTTAATGTCCCCCCAACCCTCCCGGCCCCAGGACAGGCTCTCTATCCTCTCTCCTCTGGAGTACCGTATTCTGGAGCTAGTGACGGAGGGCAAGACCAATAAGGAGATTGCCGAGAAGCTCCATCTGAGCGACAAGACCGTCAAGAACTACGTCAGCACCATCCTCAGCAAGCTGGATGTGAACCGCCGCGCCGAGGCGGCGGCCTACCTGGCGAGCCATCGCCGGGAGGGGAGCGGGTCCTCCAGCTAGCCATCGTGCAGGTCACACACAGGGGATTAGGGCCGAATGGCCCCCGTAGGATAGGGCCATTCGGCCCTAATGTTGTGTTCCATCTGGCTGCAAAACAGGTGACTCTTGCACCTTATTTCGTTCTCAATACGGGCTTAAACTGATGGTGTCAGCATAAGAACAGATGACAGATGACGGAGGAGCGGTGAACCATCTGCGGGTCTTCATAGTGGACGGGTACGAGCCGGTGCGTGAGAAGCTCGCCGCCCGACTATCGAAGTCAGGCCTCCAGGTCATCGGGCATACCGGCAACCCGGAGGAGGCTGTTCGACTGACGCAGACACTGGCTCCGGATCTGGTGCTGGTGGACATCAGGAGCATGGCGAGCAGCGGCGCGCCGGCCCTGTGCGCAAATCTGGCGCGCGTGCAACCAAAGACGCCTATCGTCATCTTGACGTCATATGTGGACGATGAGGTTCGGGTGCTGGGCACGGAAGCGGGCGTCAGCGCCTGCTTGCAGAAGACTATCGGCTCGCGGGACCTCGCGAAAAATCTAAAGAGCATCGCAACACAACATCGGAAGGCTCAGTTGTTCGAAGGGAGGTAAGCCATGATCCAATTCAGAAGCTGCCCACGGTGCAAAGGGGACCTGCACATGGACTGGGACGACTACGGGATGTTCCTGAACTGTCTCCAGTGCGGATTCTACCGGGACCTGTCTGACGAGGAGATCGCAGGCATGAAGCGCAGCAAGGTCAAGGGCCTGGTGCTGCAGCGGGTCCGCGTGTAGGCACTGTACAACTATCGAGGCAAAATAGGGCTGGACGGAAAAGGAGGCTACTATGGCACAGACTGCTAAGGAACCCAGATCCGTCACATTTGCCACAGACCCGCCCCTGGCCCAACGGCTCTTCGCCACCTCCGAGTTCGCGTGGCTCTGGATGATCGCCCGCATCTGGCTTGGCTACCAGTGGTTCATCTCCGGGTCGGGCAAATTGGGCAACCCCGGCTGGATGGACACCGGAGCAGCGCTCAAGGGCTACTGGACCAATGCGGCCGCCATCCCCGCAACCGGCAGGCCGCCCATCGTGTTCGACTGGTATCGGGACTTCATCAAGTTCCTGTTGGACAGCGGCTCTTACGTGTGGTTCGCCAAATTGATAGCCGTGGGAGAGGTACTAATCGGCGTCGCCCTTATCATCGGAGCGTTCGTGGGCATCGCCGCTTTCCTGGGGTCGCTCATGAACTGGAACTTCATGATGGCCGGCTCCGCGAGCACGAATCCGATGCTCTTCGCCGTGGCCAC
>JAUSIH010000118.1 GCA_030648205.1 Dehalococcoidia bacterium
GAAATTCCCACGACTCCGCAAGCTGTGGCTTTGCGGTGCCATCGTCGTTGAAGTCCACGAGGAACTCGCTCAGATAGATCCACATCGCGTTGATGCCCGTCTCCCGCTGGGGATCCCAGTGGGGGGCGTCCGTGGACGATATGAGGTGCAGCGTGCCACCCCGCTTGGGCTGGCCGGAGGTGGAGGCGGGAGTGGCGGCGGGCGCGCGTGGCGCGGGAGTGGGTGTGGCTGCGGGCGCGGCAGTGGGAGCGGGAGCGGACGGAGCGCGCGTGGGCGCGGCGGCGGGCGCTGGCGCCGAAGGCTGCGGCGTGCTGGGCGCGGGCGCCGCGGCGGGCGCGCAGGATGCCGCCAGCATGCCTGCGACGACCATGACCGCGAAGCCCTTGCTCACGGTGAACAGATGGAGCCGTTTGGACAGGGACATGGTGACCTCCTCAGGTAACAGTCAACCCCGGCTTATGTCACAACAGATATGAATCTGAAGGGAGGCGACAAGTGTAACCGAAAGTCTAAACGGGTCTTGGGAGCGTGTCAAGGGCATTTGCATCGGCTTTGCATGCGGTTCGACGCGGCAGTGGCGGCATGCCTTACACCCGCGCCGCGCCGACGATGTCGTTCACGTCGCGGACGCCGTGCTCGCGCATCCAGCGCTCGATGCCCTCCAGCACCTCGACGCTGACGCGGGGGTTGACGTAGTTGGCTGTGCCGATCTGGATGGCGCGGGCGCCCGCCATGATGAACTCCAGGGCGTCCTCCGCCTTCGTGATGCCGCCGATGCCCACAACCGGCACGCGCGCGACCTTGCTGACCTGGTACACCATCGCCAGGGCGATGGGCTTGATCGCCGGGCCGGAGAGGCCGCCGAAGACCGTGCCCAGCACAGGACGGCGCTTGCGAATGTCTATCGCCATGCCCACGAAGGTGTTCACCAGCGAGAGGCAGTCCGCTCCCGCGTCCTCCACCGCCTTCGCCACCTCGACGATGTCGGTGACGTTGGGCGTGAGCTTGACCATGAGGGGCAGGGTTGTCGCGGCGCGGACGGCGCGCGTGACCGCGGCGGCCAGCCGGGGACTGCGCCCGAACTCGATGCCGCCTTCGGAGACGTTCGGGCAACTGATGTTCAACTCCAGGCCGCTGACGCCGGGCACGCTGTCCAGGAGCCGCGCCATTTCGGGGTACTCCTCCACCCGGTGGCCGGAGATGTTCACGATGACGCGAGTCTTCCACGCGGCCCAGAGGGGCGCCTTCTCGCGGATAAGGGCGTGGACGCCCACGTTCTGCAAGCCGATGGAGTTGAGCATGCCCGAGGGCGTCTCCGCCACGCGTATCTGCGGGTTGCCCTGCCGCTGCTCCACGGTGGTGCCCTTGCAGATGATGCCGCCCAGCCGGTTTACGTCCAGGAAGTCGGCGAACTCCGTCCCGTAGCCGAAGGTGCCGGAGGCGGTCATGACCGGATTGGCCAGGCGCAGCCCTCGTTGGTTGTTGGGGGCCAGCTCCACGGCAAGGTTGAGCTTGTCGGCCTCTGCGGAGGCGTCTTGAGGCGCATTCATGACGACGTGACCATCAGGCCCAGGAGCTCATGGGCAGATTGGGCACTGCGTCCAGGTCCCAGGTGGCCGTGACACTGGCGCGCAGCTTGAAGTAGCCGCAGGAGGCGATCATGGCGGCGTTGTCCGTGCAGTGTTTCGTGAGCGGATAGCCGAAGGGCGCGGGAGACCGCTCTGCCAGGCGCTGACGGAGCAGGCCGTTGGCGGCTACCCCTCCTGCCAGCAGCACCTGCCGGACGCCCAGGCGGCGCGCGGCGTCCGATGTCTTGGCGGTCAGCACGTCCGCGACCGCCTCCTGGAATCCCGCGGCCAGGTCGCTTACCTCCGGCGCGGACGATGGCTGCCCTCCGTCCGAGGGCAGCAGCCCCTGTTCCTCCGCCATGCGCAGCGTGGCCGTCTTGAGGCCGCTGAAGCTGAAGTCGTCAGTGTCGCGCAGCCAGGCCCGTGGCAGGACGGCGTTGCGGCGCGCTCCCCGGGCGATGCGCTCGACGGCGGGGCCGCCGGGAAAACCTAGGCCCAGCACGCGGGCCACTTTGTCGAATGCCTCGCCCGCCGCGTCGTCCCGCGTGCGGCCCAGGAGCTGGTAGCGGCCATGCCCTTCCATGAGCACCAGGTCCGTGTGTCCGCCGGAGGCGATCAGGCATAGCAGGGGAAACTGAGGCTCCTGGCCGGGCGCTTTGTCCAGCCAGTTGGCGTAGATATGGCCCTCTAGGTGGTTGATTCCGATGAGCGGCTTGCCCGCGCCGAATGCGATGGCCTTGGCAACGTTCAGGCCCACCAGCAGGGAGCCTGCCAGGCCGGGGCCGTGCGTCGTCGCGACGCCGTCAATGCCGCGCAGGTCAACGCCCGCCTTCTGCAGCGCCTCCCGGACGACGGGGAGGACCGTCAGGATGTGCTGGCGCGAGGCCACCTCGGGCACCACGCCGCCGTAGCGGGCGTGTATGTCAATCTGCGTCGCCACGATGCTGGACACGATGCAGCTGCCGTCCTCCACCACCGAGGCGGCGGTCTCATCACAGGAGGACTCGATGCCGAGAATAAGCATGGCGCTCTCTATCTTACCGTATACGCCTTGCGGCGGCGAGGGGCCGCCTCCGCGCGGGCCGCGGCCACGCCCAGCGTGATGGCCAGCGCCAGCGCCATGCCGGACGCGATGTAGGAAGGCAGGAGCACTCGATAGAACCGCTCGTACACGACCACGCCGCCATCGGGGCGGAAGCGCCATATCGGCAGGTATCCGGCCTGAGACAGGGGCGGCTCGCCGTTGAACGTCCAGGAGGTGAAGCCGGCCTTGGGCGGCACGGGAAAGGTGATGTACGGGCGCGATGTGCCTTTCACGCGCCAGCGCCAAGGCCCATCCGGCTGCACGGCCAGCGGCTCCAGCGTTGTCCTGCCTGTCGCGGACAGCGCCGCCGCCAGGGGTGTCGGCGCCTGGGGTGGCTGTCCGGCCTGCGGCGTGGGCGGCGGCGCCTGCTGGACGGCAAAGGCGCGTCCCACGCCCGCCGTATTGCGGAAGAGGGTCAGGTCATCCCGCTCCAGCGCCACCTTCAAGTCCGGCTGGCGGCGCAGGAACTCGTAGTCGGCGTAGTTCACCTCGCGCAGGAGCAGCACGTACCGCACGTTGAGCGGCGCGAGCAGGTTGCCTATGTCCTGCTGGTTGGCCCCGTCCCGGATGAGCGCCTCGATGAACCGGCTGGACGGGCTGGTGCTCTGGGAGTGGATGCCGCCCGCCTCGATGTTGTCGCCCGCGTACACCGGTTTGGAGAAGAACAGGTGGGCAGGGCTGGCCAGCCGCTTGTCGCGGTTGGGGAGCCAGCTATAGTCCATGTAGAGGTGCCACGGGAGAACGAGCATCCACACGTCGTCCGGGTCGTTGCGAAGCTCTTCGTCCACCTCGCGCCAGGAGCGTGGCACGTCGGCGGTCCCTATTTGGCCCAGGAAGCCGAACATGCCGTAGGAATAGACCACGGGCGTCAGCAGCGCGGCCACCAACACAAGGCGGACCGCTATTCTTCCCGCCGACTGGAGCCGTTCGTCCAGCGCCCGTCGCAGCTCCGCCACTCCCAGGGCGCCCAGGAAGGCGTACGAGAGGCACAGGAGCGCCACGAACTTGTGCGAGTCGCGGAAGCCTCGCGCGGCGGGTATCGCGTCGCCGAGCCGCTCGAAGAGCGGGGCCGTCGCCGGACTGGACACGCCGATAGCCAGCAGGAGGCCCAGCCCGCCGACGATGCTGAACCCGACGACCTGGGGCGCCAGGCCCGATTCACGAGGCACGCGCTCTCCGCGCGGGCCGGTCGGCGCGTCCGTCTCCCCCCAATGGGCCAGCGCGCCGAGCACGGCCAGGAAGAGGATGAAGGCGAAGAGCAGCGCCCAGAGGACGGGCAGGCCATCCTTGGGATAGACGTAGCCCTCGCGCCAGAAGCCGTACATGGAGGCGGTCTCGAACGCCACGCCCAGGTTGGACGTGGAGCGCGGCGCGAAGAAGGACAGGTCAAGCTGGCTGGTGCCGCTCAGGATGCTCTCGGAGTTCGTCAGCGCGGGGACGAGCCAGAAGATGTTCAGGCTCAGGGTCAGCAGCGCCATCGGCCCCAGATAGCGGAGCGTCCATCTCAGAAAGGTGCCTCTGTCGGCGGCGCGGGCCAAGTACACCGCCAGGAACACGAAGTACGCCAGAAGCAGCAGGACGAAACCGTGAACGTACACTAGGCCGGTGAGGGTGGTCAGCGCGGCGACGCGCAGCCCCGCGCTCAGCGTCGGCGCCGCCAGTCCGAGCACTCGTGGGGGGCGCTGTGCCGCGCGCAACGTCCGGGCAATCGGTTCGGGGGTCTCGCGAGGGGCCAGCGCCAGCAGGTCCAGGAATGCCTGCGCGGCGAAGGGCATCACGGCGTAGGAGGCGAGCAGCCACCACTGGCCAGCCAGGAAGCGCACATAGACGAACGGATTCAGCACGTAGAGCAGTCCGGCGAAGTACGCTCCCATCCCTGCCTTCCGCGCCAGCCGGTGTGCCCCCAGCCCGCCGAGGAAGAAGACGAGGAAGAATCCCACCTTCTGCATCAGCCACAGGGGGACGACCGCGCGGGCGAGCTGCGCCAGGTAAGCCAGATGGACGGAGGGCGAGAGCCACCACTCGTTGATGACGTACGCGCCGTCGTTCAGGCTTTCGCCGGGGCCCAGGGGACTGTCCAGGGTGAGGATGTAGCCGGGGCCCATGAACGGGGCCGTGAGCGCCAGCGCCAGGGCGGCGTAGAAGGCGTAGGGCAGCCATGCAGGCCCGCCGCGCGTGAGAAACGAGCGCAGCAGCGTCCGCCGTGGGGGCGTCGCGGCGTTGGCCTGTTCGATTTGTGGCTGCACGGCGGCCTCTAAGCGACGTAGTGCGGGGGCGAAAGCCGTCTATTCCACCAGTCGGTACTCGCGGAAACGGAGCTCGTCGCGCTCCCACTGCTCCGCCTTTGGTTTGCCGGAAAGCACATGGTCGGCTGAAAGGAATCCCATCTCCAGCGAGTGGTGCAGGTTGTTGTAGAAGAACAGTCCCGGCCTTCCGTTGATGATGAGGTTTTCCACCTTGGAGACGTACTTCTCCACGATGGACAGGTTCCGCTCGAAATGTGTGTCCCATACGGGATAGACGTAGCCCAGGCGCACGGTGAAGCACTCGGCGACCTCTGAACGGCGGATGAGGTTACACCGCTCCAGTTGGGGAATGATCAGATCAAAGATGTCCTTGTCCTCAGCCTTCCAGAGCGGATCCGTCTCCCAGCAGGTGATCTCCGCGCCGAAGACGGTCTGGTTTCCTGGCACCATACTTGGGCTGAAGTTCTTCTGCTCCCATGTCCGCCCGAAGCGGAACTCCCTGCCGGGAAAGAAGGCGACGCCGTAAGGATAGACCTGGGGCTTGTTGACCACCAGATAGACCAGGATGAGCTTGCGGAAGCGCAACGCGGGGGCCGCCTGCCGGGCCGCATCCAGGTCCGCGTCCGGCGACTCCGGCGACAGCATGTCGGCGAAGAGGCTGACCGGCAGCGTGGAGATCACGTAGTCCGCTTCCGCCGTCTCTTCCACGTCGTTGTGGCGGTACACTATGCTCCGGACGCGTCCGTCCCGTACTATGAGCTTCTCCACCTGGGCCGAGGTGGTTACCTGCCCGCCAGCCTTCACGATGGCTTCCGCCATGCGCTCCGGTATGGTGCCATAGCCTTTCTGGGGGTACAGGAAGGTCCCGTACGGGTAGAACTGCGACTGGAACAGCTTGCTCCGCTTGCCGGTGATGATCTGGGCCATGACCTCGCGGAGGCTGCCGACGGCGATGCGCTGGCGTGCCAGCCTCCAGTGCAACTCGTGAAGCGGGACGCCCCAGGTCTTTTCCACGAGGGGGCGGAAGACCAGGTCGGTGACGCCCTGGCCAAAGCGGGCGCGCAGCCACTCCTCGTAGTTCATGTCGCTCTCCGCGCGTCCGGAGAAGTGGGCGCGGTCGGACAGCCACGAGGCGATGAGGCGGGTCGCCTTCAGCGGCCCGACGCCACCCAGCACTTCGCCGAGGCGGAAGGGATAGGTCAGGAAGCGGTCGAACAGATAGAAGCGGACGCGCTCGGGTGTGACCTTCAGCTCGTCGCCGCAGAGGTCGCGGACTGTCTGATAGACCTCGTCGGTGTGCGGGGTGAAGCGGTGCGGCCCCAGGTCCAGGCTGAAGGGGCCGTGCTGGAAAGTCTTGCAGAGGCCGCCCACCCACGGCAGGCGCTCGATGACGTGGACGGAGACGCCGCGCTGCGCCAGGCGGTAGCCCGCCGCCAGCCCCGTGGGGCCGGCGCCCAGGATGAGGACGCGGCTCGTCACGTTAGCCCTGCCACCCGGAGCGGAATAGGTGCCACAGGTTGGACAGGCCGTCGCGCCAGGGGCGCAGCTTGGGCTCGCCGACGCGCTGCCGGTACACGATGGGCACCTCGCGCCAGGCCCGCGTCCGCTTGCACGCCTTGATTTTGAGCTCCTGCGACAGGGGCATCCCGTCCGACTTCAAGTCGAGCTTGTCCAGCAGGGACTTCCGGATAATCCACATGCCGGACTGAGAGTCCTTGAGGCGCAGCCCCGTCAGGAGTGTGGTCAGGAAGGTGAGCAGGGCGTTGCCCATCTTGTTCCGCAGGGGCATCGCCCCCTTGGCCATCATGGCGAAGCGGTTGGTAGTCAGGAGGTCCAGCCCGTCCCTGTCCAGCATCTGGACAAGCTGCGGCAGCGTCTCCAGGGGGTAGGTCATGTCCGCGTCGGCGGAGACGATGATGTCGCCCGTCGCGTGCCGATAGCCGGCCTTGTACGCGCGGCCATACCCGCGGTTCGGTTCCAGCACTACTTCCGCGCCCGCCTGACGCGCCAAGTCGCCCGTCCCGTCCGTCGAGCCGTTGTCCACGACGACGATCTGCGTCGCAAACCCGATTCCGGCCAGCTCCCGCACGGGCACGCTGGCTACGACCAGACGAATAGCCTTCGACTCATTGAGGGCGGGTATGACGATCGACAGCGTTCGCTGTTTCTCAGTCATGCGTTGCACCGCCTCCTGTTGCTTCCTGCGCGGCTGGCTGCCTTCGGACGCCCCAGGTCAGCAGATGGTTCGCACTGAAGTTCCACAGCGCCGACAAGCCTGCGCCAGCAAGGTTGGATACCATGTAGTGAAGCCCCGCGTACTGAGTGAGGAGGAATAGTACCAACAGGTTGAGGCCCATGCCGACGCCGTTGACCGCCTGGTATTTGCCGCCACGCGCCCAGATGGAGCCGGAGCGCCGGTCCCGCCACGTCCACCTCTCGTTGAGCGCGAACGTGAAGAAGAGCGACATCTCAATGGCGATAAGCCCCGCCAGCACGTACTGGACGTGGCCCCATTCCGTGAGCGCCGCCAGCCCGCCGACGTTGATGGCCAAGCCTCCCGCGCCTACCAGCAGGAACTTCTGGAAGCGGACGGCCAGGGCCTGTGCCCGGCGCGCCAGCGGAGATTCAGTCACCAGGTCTCTACCTTTCCCATGCTATGACCCCGGCACTACGCTGACTCCCGCCCTTACTGTGGACGAAATGTCCCCGGACACCCATGCGTCGTCCGGCCAGGCCGTGTCGCGCCAGGGCTCGCCGGGGGCGCCCAGGGTGAGCACTCCGTCCTTACTGGTGAACCAGTAGCGGTACTCGAATATCTCCTGCTGCTTGCGCTCGCGGGTACGGGAGAAGGCCACCGCCACGTTCAGAGTCGTCTTGCCGGACAGGCCCTGGATGGTGGCCTCCGCGCGGCCCTTGTTCGGGCCGTCGAAGTACAGGCGGTCGGCGGCGATGTACCAGCGGAAGCGGTACGCTTTGCCGGAGCCGGACTGGTCGTCCAGAAGGTAGGTCAACGTCTTCTCGCCGTTCCAGATATATGCCCAGACAAAGGGCTTGTTGGTCGTGTTCACGGCTTCCATGTCCACGGAGAGGAATCGGCCCTCCACAGGCTGGATGCGCAGGAGCGACACCGGCGCGACGTCCTCGGCCCGCTCCGAGAATTTGCCCTGGTATTGGTACACATATGTCCGGCGCTCGGGCATTGCCTTCATCAGCTCCAGGTTCTCGTTGCCCAGGTTGCGCGCATAGACCACGGGAACGTTAAACGAGGGGTCGTTCAGAAGATAGCCAAAGGGATGGTGGATGAACGGCCCGTAGGGAGTGGGCAGGAACACCAGCGCCGACTCCAGCCGTCCGTTCACGACAGGACTGTAGATTGCCGCATGTTTGACAGTATAGCGAAAGTTGGCGTCCAGCGCACGTCCCATCAGGTACGCGGTGACTGCTACGAGAGGGATGGTTAGGGCCAGCACGACCGCGGTGGTCAATGAGGGCGCCCCGCTCTGGTTGGCCTTGAACGCGGCCCAATGCACACGTCGCCAGGGACGGCGCAGCAGCCGGACCGCGTCGAAGAAGCCGCGCGCGCCGAGCAGACACAGGGGCAGCAGCAGGTCCATATAGTAAAAGGGGCCCATGTACTTGGACAGAGGCGCCTCGCCGAAGGTGATGTTCAACGTGCCCCACTGCAATGCATTTCCTATGGCGACGGAAGCTATAATGCCGACAAGGAGCGCCATTCTGCTTTTCCATCGTCGCCGCAAGAACGACAGCCCTGCAAGGATGACGAGCAAGGCCCCCCCAAACACCCATTTGACTGTTTCTATCAGGGCCGCTTGTGTCGAGTCCAGCGCCGCGCCTGGAGTGTAATCGAACAAGGCTTGGTCTGACCACATTTGCTTGGTCCCGAACCCCAGCGTGTCCTGGGAGGAGGATGTATTGAAGGGGAACTGCAAGGCGGAGCCGGTCATCAGGTTGTTGTAACCCAGGGTCAGCGCGACGCCCGGTAGGGATCCCATCAGCAGAAGAGCGACGGTTAGCAATGAAAGCCGCTTGCGCGTCAGGAGGTGCAGCGCGTAACCCGCCACTGGCAAGGCGAACAGGAGCGCGGTGTAGGGCCTGGCGAATGCGGCTACGCCGATAGACAATCCGGCCAGCAGTGGATAGACCCAGCCGCTGCGGCGGACCGACTTGAGAAAACACAGGAGGAAGAGCAGGTTAAGAAGGAAGGACAACATGTAGGAGAGATAGACGCTCGCCTGGACCAGGAAGAGGGGCGAGAATATCAAGAAGATACTG
>JAUSIH010000119.1 GCA_030648205.1 Dehalococcoidia bacterium
GAGGCGCCCGACGCCCAGACGTACATCTTCAAGATGCGCAGGGGCGTCAAGTGGCACAGCATGGAGCCCGTGAACGGCAGGGAGTTCACCGTCCAGGACGTGCTGTGGAACTTCAAGCGCAAAAGCGCAGACGACAAGAAACTGCTCCGCCGCGAACAATTCCAGCTCATCAAGTCGGCGGATGTCGTGGACGGGCAGAGCATCAAGGTCGTCCTGAAGGAACCGGACTCGACGTTTTTGAGCAATATGTCCAGCCCGTTCAACCGGATGGTCGCGCGCGAGGTGGTCGAGAAGTACGGGGATGCCAGCAAGAACCTGGTCGGGACAGGGGCCTTCTTCCTGCAGAGCTATCGCACCGATGTGAGCTACAACCTTGTGAAGAACAAGGACTACTGGAAGAAGGGGCTTCCCTATTTGGACGGCATCAAGGTCGTCATCGTGCCGGACCCCGCCACCCGCGTCGCCTACTTCCGTTCCCGCCAGGCCGACATGTTCTCCGCGGTGATAGGCGAGCTTCAGAACCTGAAGAAGACCAACCCGGACATGGGCATTGCGCGCCGTCCCGTTGACCAGAACATCTTCTTCATGCACCCGGCCAAGAAGCCGTTCGACGACATTCGCGTCCGCCAGGCGTTCTCCCTGGCTATTGACCGCGACAAGCTCATCCAGGTGGTCCTGAGCGGCGAAGGCGAACTGAGCAAGTCCATTTACGGGCTCGGCCCCGCGTGGGGGCTGTCTCAGGACGAGCTGACGAAGCTCTATAAGCCGGACATCGCCAAAGCAAAGCAGCTTCTGGCCGAGGCGGGCTATCCCAACGGCCTCAGCGTGGAGGTCAAGGCCAGCGTGCGACGGCCGGACTCGGTTGAATCCCTGACCGTGGCCAAGGACATGCTCAAGGCCATCAACGTGGAGATCAAGCCCGTCGTCCTGGAGCACACGACAATCGTCGCGCAACGGGACGCCGGGGACTACGTCGGCATGCTCCACGCCGGAACGCCGACGCTTGAACTCACGGAGCGCATCACGGACTACTGGGCGCCCAAGGGCCGGTACCACCTCAATGACGCGGAGCTGGGCCGCATGCTGACGAGCATGAAGCAGACCGCGGACATCACCAGGCTCAAGCAGCTTGCGCGCCAGTTTGACCAGCGCATGATTGACCAGTCGTGGGCGCTCTTCCTCTTCAACGCGAACAGCTATTTGCTGTACCACCCGTGGGTGAAAGGCGTGAAGGAGCCCGCCACGCAGGACGCTCACTTGATGGAAGCGGTATGGCTGGACAAATAGGTGGGCATAACGGCGAACTTGTTCTGTAGGCATATCACATAGGTAGCCGCATGGAGGCCCATAGAGCAGAGTTGACCCTCAGCGCGTCCCGGCCGTGGACTGGAGCAAAGGCAGTCCACGGCCTGTGGGATTTTGCCCGGCGCAAGCCCTTGAGCGCGGCCGGTGGGGCCATCCTGCTCTTCATGACCATCCTCGCGATAGGCGCACCCATCTTCTCTCCCTACGATCCCCTGACCCTCCACTACGACTTCCGTTTCGCTCCCCCAGGCCCTCAGTTCCTGATGGGCACCGACAAGCTGGGGCACGACATACTGAGCCGGGTCATCTGGGGCGCGCGGGTCTCGATGGGCATCGGCATTGCGAGCGTCGTCCTAGGCACACTCGTCGGTCTTGTCCTGGGCGTCGTCTCCGCCTACTGGGGCGGAGTCCTGGACCTCTCCATCCAGCGCGTCATGGACGTCCTCATGGCGTTCCCCACACTGCTGCTGGCGCTGGTCATCGTGGCGGTCCTGGGCGGGAGCATGACCAACCTGGTGCTCGCCATCGGCATCGTGATGACCCCCCAGATGGCTCGTGTCGTCCGAGGCAGCGTCCTGAGCATCAAGGAGTCGCAGTACATCGAAGCCGCGCGGGCGGTCGGCGCCAGGGACCTGCGCATCGTCGCAAGCCACGTCCTCCCGAACGTACTGGCGCCGGTCATCATCGTCGCGACCGCCGGGCTGGCGCGCGCCATCATCACGGAGGCGTCGCTGAGCTTCCTGGGGCTGGGCGCGCCGCCGCCCACGCCGTCGTGGGGCGCCGACCTCAGCGGCATGGGGCGCACCTACTTCGAGCAAGGCCCGTGGGCCGCCATATTCCCCGGCCTTGCCATCAGCTTCGCCGTCCTGGGCATCAATATCTTTGGAGACGGCCTGCGGGATGCCTGGGACCCGCGCCTGGCCGGGACGCGCCGCTAGGCTCTGTTGACAATCTGTATTTCTCCGCTCATGGTGAGCACGCCTGCCCTGAGCAGAGCCGAAGGGTCGAATCCATGAGCGGGATAACAACATCACCCGCTCGCCCTTCGACAAGCTCTCCGAAGGAGTCCGGAGTCCTTCGGACAGGGTGAGCGGACAATGTCAACAGAACCTGGTGTCCTGTCCCTGAAATACGCGTATGCATTGTCAGTGCGAGGAGTCCTTCCGCGGAAGGACGACGAAGCAATCTGGAGGAGAGGCGTATCCCGCAACCAGATTGCCACGCCCCGATTTCATCGGGGCTCGCAATGACATTAGAAGTCGTCCCGAAATGCCGCTCGCTCTTCGACAGGCTCAGGGTGAGCGACTGTTTTCCCGCTCATGGTGAGCCCGTCGAACCATGAGCACTGCATTTCGGGATAGCTTGTAGCAATGAACTTCGGGGACGCGCCACTAGCCGGAAGACCGTCTACCGCCGGAACGCGCGTCGCAGAGCGATGACGGCCACGGCCAGGAGCAGGACGTTCGCCAGGGCGTTCAGATAACGCAGAGGCAGCATCCATCGGGACACCGCCTCTGGTTCAGACACGGGGATGGGGCCCGCGCGCAGGGCAAGCACGACCGCCTCAACATAGTCTTTCCAGAAGGCCCCATCAGCCAGGGCGGCCAGATCCAAAACGGGACGGCGTACCGAGTGAAACCCCGCCGCGAGATACAAAAGGCCAAAAACCAGCGCCGTTATCCCGTAGAGTGCCAAGGGCCTCAAATAGCTCTCCCCATACAGAGCGGCGATCCCGTACAGCCGCAGCAGGCCCCGCCATGCAAAGTGTGTGTCGTGCAGCCGCATGTCCATCTGGCCCACGTAGAAGTCCCCCGCCTCTATGTGCTGGCGGTTCTCTTCCAGGTTCACCCGCAGTTGCCGGTACAGCTCCGCCGCCTGGGAGGCAGATTCCTGGGACATTCCCCCTCCGCTGACTCTGGGGTCGTCGTAGAGGACGTTGAGGGGTCGCCCGTGCGGCCAGTGCCGCAGCCACCTGGCCCGCCGTCTCCATACCGCTCTCATCGTAGTGAAAGGCCACCATCGAGGCGAAGGCCGGAGCCGTTCCGGTAGCTTCGCCCACGTCGTGTTGAGGAAGTGGACCTGCCGGAGGTCGGTGCCCAGGAAGGAGACCCGCGAGAGGCTAACATCCTGGAAGTAAACGCGCTCGGGTTTCTCCAAGGCCACATAGGAAAAAAAGAGCGTGCCCGGGGCATCGCTTGTAGGGAATTCTGTTCCACGGAAGTTCAGTGACTCCCGAAACCTCGCTCTGATGAACATCACCTGGTGATCCCGAGACAATCTGGCGCGGTGGAAGTTAGCGTCCCCGCTGAACGTGGCGCCGCCGAAGTATGCGGCACCAGTAAATCTGGCGCCCCCGAAGTCGGCGGCCTTGCCGAACATGACGAGCCCGAAGATAGCCACTTTCAGGAACCTGGCGCCTCCGAAGTCGGCGGCCTCGGTGAAGCGAACGCGCCGAAAGTCGACGTCGCCGGTAAACGTAGTACCCCTGAATATGGCGTCCTTCGTGAACACAACGCGGAAATCAGCATGGGCAGCAAACATAGCGCCCCTGAAGTCGGCGTCCCCGCTGAACATGGCGTCCCCGAAGTCGGCGGCCCTGCTGAACATGGCGTCCCCGAAGTCGGCGTCCCCGCTGAACATGGCGTCCCCGAAGTCGGCGGCCCTGCTGAACATGGCGTCCCCGAAGTCGGCGTCCCCGCTGAACGTGGCGTCCCCGAAGTGGGCGTCCCCGCTGAACATGGCGTCCCCGAAGTCGGCGGCCCTGCTGAACATGGCGTCCCCGAAGTCGGCGGCCCTGCTGAACATGGCGCGCCTGAAGTGGGCGTCCCCGCTGAACGTGGTGTTCCCGAAGGAGGCGGCCCCGGTGAACGTGGTGTCCCAGAAGTTTGCGCTCTTGCCAAGCGCTTTGCCGCTGCTTACGACATCTGCCCAGCGAAAGTCCGGCGGGAAGACCACGCCTGCCAGATTGACCTCGGTGAACGCGGTGTCGCCCTCCTCTCTATCAACCTTGCTCTTCAGCGTCGTCAGGAATTCGGCGGCGCTCTTGGCGGAGTTCGTGTCGTGCAGAATGCAAAGGGACTGGCCCGCCTGGGCGGTTTCCGTGCATCTTTTCCCGTCGTATCGCGCGTACTCGCACTGGGCCATGCGCTTCTCTCCCGCGTTCCCGTCAACCGCCAAAGGCCGCGCCCGTCCCTCATCCACGCCTGCCTGCATTGTTGGCCTGTTTGCTCTGGTTGTCAACGTTTGCTTGAAGCCTGGGACAAGCCCCCGGCGTCCGGTAAACCCCTCTCCGCATGCGGGGGGGGGTCGGTGTTACCGATGTCCCTAGTTGCACAGGGTGAGGTGAAACCATCCCCCAAACCCCCGCCACCCGCCCCTTGCCACACCCAAAGACCACGCGCTACTCTGTCAACGGAACACATGTGCAGCCAGGCACACCTTGCCGGAATCGCCGTGGTTGGCCCTGTAGGGGCTGATCGGTGTGTCCGCCCGCCGCCGTTTACCGGCGCCCAATGACGATACATAACAGGAACAAATACCCGTAACCCCTCCCGCCAGATAGCAGCACCAGATAGGGAAGGCCCCTCGAAAAAATTGAAACAATTCAAATCCTGATGTGCGGTACTCCCCCTCTCCGCGCTCGCCTCCCCATCGCCTTGCGCGAAAAGGGCGTTTCTGGTAGGATAGCCAAAGTGTCCGCCTGTGAAAGTTGCAACAATCCCTGCGGCGCACACTCCGGACCGACTGTCCGGCAACACTCCCCTTCCGTAGCGCCGGAAAGCCCCGCGTGCGCGCGGACCGGAGGCCTATGACCATAGAGAACAAGCCCAGGACCATCGCCTCCAAGATTGAAGCCTTGCGTAAGATGCGCGAGCAGTCCCGGCTGGGCGGCGGCGCCGACCGCATCAAGCAGCAGCACGCCCGCGGCAAACTCTCCGCACGAGAGCGCATCGCCCTCCTCCTGGACGAAGGCACTTTTGAAGAGCTGGACCCCTTCGTCACCCACCGCTGCACGGACTTCGACCTGGCCGACAAGAAATATCTGGGCGACGCCGTCGTCACCGGGTACGGCTACATCCATGGCCGGCTTGCGTACGTGTACTCGCAGGACTTCACCATCTTCGGCGGCTCGCTGTCCGAGGTTGTCGGCGAGAAGATATGCAAGGTCATGGACATGGCCATGAAGAACGGCGCGCCGTGCATCGGCCTGAACGACTCCGGCGGCGCGCGCATCCAGGAAGGGGCGGTCAGCCTGGCGGGCTACGGCAACATCTTCCTGCGCAACACCCTGGCCTCCGGTGTCATCCCGCAGATATCCGTCATGCTGGGGCCCACGGCGGGAGGCGCCGTGTACTCCCCCGCTATCACCGACTTCATCTTCATGGTCAAGGGCATCAGCCAGATGTATATCACCGGGCCGGACGTCATCAAGGCGGTGACCGGCGAGCAGGTGACGCACGAAGAGCTGGGCGGCGCGATGGCCCACGCGACAAAGAGCGGCGTCTGCCATTTCGTCTCCGCAAGCGAGCAGGAGTGCTTCGAGCAGATACGGCGACTGATGAGCTTCCTGCCTCAGAACAACACCGAGGACCCGCCTCACGTCCAGCCCACGGGCAGCCCCAATGGCATTGACGCATCCCTGGCCTCCATCGTGCCGGACGACCCCAACAAGCCCTACGACATGAAGGAAATTATCCGGCGCATCGCGGACAGCGGGGACTTCATGGAGGTCCACGAGCACTACGCCCCGAACATCCTCGTTGGCTTCGCCCGGTTCAACGGCCGCCCCGTGGGCATCGTCGCGCAGCAGCCCATGTGCATGGCCGGCGCGCTCGACATTGACGCCTCCCTCAAGGGCGCCCGCTTCATCCGCTTCTGCGACGCGTTCAACATACCGCTTGTCACCCTTGCGGATGTCCCCGGCTTCATGCCCGGCACCCAGCAGGAGTACGGCGGCATCATCAAGCATGGCGCCAAACTCATCTACGCCTACGCGGAGGCCACCGTCCCCAAAATCTGCATCATCACGCGGAAGGCCTACGGCGGCGCGTTTATCGTTATGTCCAGCAAGTTCCTGCGCGGCGATATCAACCTCGCCTGGCCCTCGGCGGAGATCGCCGTGATGGGGCCGGACGGCGCGGTGAACATCATTCACCGGGACGCCATCGCCAAGTCGGCCAACCCGGAGGAGACGCGGCGCGCGCTCATTGAGGAGTACAAGGAGAAGCTCGCCACTCCCGTTGTCGCCGCCAGCCGGGGCTTCATTGACGACGTGATTGACCCGCGCGAGACCCGGACCAAGATCATCCGCGCGCTGGAGATGCTCCAGAACAAGCGCGACTCCCTGCCCGCGAAGAAACACGGCAACATCCCACTCTAAAGGCGGACGCGAAAGCTCCATGCCTGCTCAAACGTCCCCGAGTCCCTCGGTGCTGGCCGCCGTCTTGGCGGCCGTTGAGGCGTATCAGCAGGCGGAAGCGTTCGAGGCCGCGCGGCGCGCGACGCCGCCGCCTCACCAGGCCCCGCCGGGTCTCAACCCCTGGCGGTTGTTTGGCCGCTCAGAGCTGATGCAGACGCGCATGGGCTGGCACACCCGCCCGCGCGCCAAACGATAGGAACCTGATTACCCAAGCCCCCGCGCAGGTCACCGACAAATCACTCCCGGGAGAAGGCAGCCATGACGGCAGCAAAGGACACCACCCAGAAGCCCCTCAAGATAACCGACCTCACCTTCAGGGACGGCCACCAGAGCCTGTGGGCCACCCGGATGCGCACGGAGGACATCATCCCCGTCGCCGCCGACCTGGACAAGGCGGGCTTCTACTCCGTCGAAGTCTGGGGCGGCGCCACCTTCGACGTGATGACCCGCTTCCTGGCCGAAGACCCCTGGGAGCGCCTCCGCGTCCTCAAGAAGCTGATGCCCAAGACGCCCCTGCAGATGCTTCTGCGCGGACAGAACCTGGTGGGCTATCGGAACTACGCGGACGACGTGGTCAACGCCTTCGTGGACTACTCCTCCGAAGCGGGCATGGACATCTACCGGGTCTTCGACGCTCTGAACGACGAGCGGAACCTGGAGACGTCCTTTAAGGCCATCAAGCGGAACCGCAAGCACATTCAGGGCGCCATCTGCTACTCCGTGACCGAGCGCAGGCTCGGCGGCCCCGTCTTCAACGTGGACTACTTCGTCAAGAAGGCGATCAACTTCCGGGACATGGGCGCGGATAGCATATGCATCAAGGACATGGCCGGCATCCTGTCGCCCTATGATGCCTATGAACTGGTCAAGGCCATCAAGGACGCGGTGAAGCTGCCGCTTCAGTTGCACACCCACTACACCAGCGGCATGGCCTCCATGACCGCACTCAAGGCGATTGAAGCCGGAATTGACATCATGGACTGCTCGCTCGCGCCTCTCGGCCTGCGCACGTCGCACCCCGCCGTCGAGCCGCTGCTCGTCACCCTACAGGGCACGCCGCGCGACCCCGGCCTGGAACTGGAGCTGATGCTGAAGCTGGGCGCCCACGTCGAGAACATCGCGCCCAAGTACCGCTCGTTCCTTGACGACTCCAAGCTGGCGGTCATTGACGCCGGCGTGCTGGCCCACCAGGTCCCGGGCGGCATGGCGAGCAACCTGATCTCCCAACTCAAGGAGGCGGACGCCCTTGACAGGCTGGAAGAGGTGTACAAGGAGCTGCCGCGCACGCGCAAGGACCTCGGCTATCCGCCCCTGGTCACGCCCACCAGCCAGATCGTGGGCGTGCAGGCGGTGAACAACGTCATCTTCGGGCGATACAAGATGATCACCGCTCAGGTCAAGGACTACGCCTACGGCCTCTATGGCAAGCCCCCTGTCGCCATGGACCCCGACGTGGTGAAGCTTGCCCTGAAGGGCTACCCGCGTGGGGAGACGCCCATCACCAGGCGGCCCGCGGACGTGCTGGACCCTGAGATGGCGAAGGCCAAGGAAGACGTCAAGAGCATTGCGAAGGACATGGGCGACACGCTCATTTACGCCCTCTATCCCACCACGGGCCTGCGCTACCTCAAGTGGAAGTACGGCCAGGAGCCTATCCCTGAGGACGTGAAGCCCAAGAGTCTGGAACAGGCCAAGAAGGAGCTCGCGCTGAAAGACGACGTCTTCAGCAAGTACAAGAAGGGGCTCCTGACCGAGAAGCAGCAGGTCGAGGCCCCGGCCAAGGGACCGCACGCCCGCACGTTCCACGTGCATGTCGGCGACGAGTACTACAAGGTGGATGTGGAGCCTGCGGACGGCGGGGGCGCGCCCGTCGCGCACGCCGCTCCGGCGGTCGTCGCCGCGCCTCCGCCCGTTGCGCCGCGGCCCGCCGCTCCCGTGCTGTGCAAGCTGCTGGACATTGAGTGGATACTGGAAGACAAGCGCTACGAAACGCACATGATGCGTCTGGGGCTCAAGGATGAGTTGTACCCCGTCCTGGACGAGGCGTTCAA
>JAUSIH010000120.1 GCA_030648205.1 Dehalococcoidia bacterium
CGTGTATTCCTTGAGCGCTTCCCTGTGGCTGGAGCTTCCTTTTCCCAACAGGAGTAATTCGTTTCGACGTTTGCCGCAGGCCAGGAACAGCGCTCCCAGGGTAGTACAGATGTAAAGCCAGGGTGAAATCGGCACGTCTATGACAACACCACCGGCGGCGGCCCGCAGGACGAATCCAGCCGCCAGCGCCATGACGTCCACAATGACAAGCTGCTTCAGGTAGAACGAGTAGCCCAGACTCAGGACGCTATAAATCAGCGCGACGATACCAAATAGTGGATTTACCAAAAAGCTGACGCCCAGTGCTCCCACGCCCATGACCCCGGCGACCGCACCTGCCAGCCCTGGTGACAACCTCCCCGACGCGATGGGCCGATTCCTCTTCACCGGGTGCTGCTGGTCACTGTCCCTGTCAATCACGTCGTTCACGAGGTAGACGGCGCTGGACAGGAGGCAAAAAAGCGCGAAGGCCAGGGTGACTTGAAGAAGCGGTATTAGAGTATGGCCCAAGTCGCCGGGCGCCCACCAGAAGTTGATGGTGAAAACGAAGGGAAGGTAAAGCAGCAAATTCTTTGCCCACTGCTTCGCTCGCAAGGAGAGCAGAAGGGGCGAAAATGCGTTTATCAGCCGAACCGACGATGTAGGTGCCGCCATCGTGCCAATCATAGCGAAGGATGCCTTCGGGGTCAACCTGTGTTACTCCTCCAAGGGCGCACGACCCACCGACGGTTGAACACGGAGCGACCGTCGTCTATACTGAGGGCACACAATCGCCAATCTAACGGCTGCAAAGGTATATTCAAAAGCGAAAACCATGGAACTTAACAGGCTTCTCAAGATTATCTACAAGCGGCTCTGGCTTATAGCCGTTGGCACCCTGTTGGTGACCGGGTTTACCTACTGGTTATCCGCCATCACTCCGCCTGTCTTTGCAACGTCCGCCACCCTCTTCGTCGAGCAGCCCGTTGACCCACGGGCGGACTCCCTCGGCTCCATCGCCGCCAGCCAGCAAGTGGCCCGCTCCTATGTTCTTCTGGTGACGCAACCCGCAGTCATGCAGCAGGTTATCAGCGAACTGGGCCTCAGGATGAGCGTGTCCCAGCTATCAAGCAAGGTTTCAGCGAACCAGATACAGACTTCGCAGCTCATCCAGGTGACCGCCGAAGACAGCAATCCGGCTCTGGCCCAGGCCCTTGCCAACAAGACAGCCGAAGTCTTCGCCCAGCAGGTCACCAAAACGGTCCAGACCAAGTTTGACGACGCGAAGAAGGACCTGGACCTGCAGATAGCAAGCCTTGCGAAGGACATCGACCAGACCCAAGCGTCCCTCGCTGCCTTGGGTGACTCTGGTAGCACACGCGGCAGCGATTTGCCCCCCTTCGCCCGTATCGAACGGAGCCGTTTGGAGAGCAACCTCCTGCGTTCACAAACCCTTTACACAATTCTCCTCAAGAGCGGGGAGGATTTCCGCCTGGCTGCTGCCCGCTACGGAAGCCCCCTAACAATATCCGCCGTGGCCCAGATGCCGCGCTCCCCCGTCCGGCCCAATGTCCCGCTCAATACCCTCCTGGGATTCCTGGTGGGCCTGATGGGAAGCGTTCTCGTGGCCGGGGCCGTGGAGTACCTTGAGGACACGGTGGATGGCCCGGAAGAAATTGAGAAGATCACGCGAGCACCAATCATGGGAGATATCGGTGAGCTGGCTCCCTCTAAAGGAAACAGCGGCTACGAGCTTATAGCTCTCGACACGAAGGCGCAGGCTGCGGAGGGCTTTCGAAGTCTGCGGACCAATGTGGACTTCGCCATGGGCGAACGCCCACGCTACTCCTTCCTTGTGACGAGTTCACTGCCATTGGAAGGGAAGACCTTTATTGCTTCCAACCTGGCAATCGTCATAGCCCAGGCGGGCAAGAGCGTCATCCTGGTGGATGGAAACCTGCGCCATCCTAACGTGCATAGAGCATTTAACGCTTCTCGGGATGTAGGCCTGACGACGGTCTTGATGGGAAAGGCAAGCCTGCAAGACGTATTGCGGCCCACCGAGGTCCCGGGGCTGCGACTCGTTCTCACGGGCCCTCTACCACCAAACCCGTCCGAGATACTGGACTCGGAGCGCACGCGCCGAGCGCTGGCAGAGCTCAAGCAGATGGCCGATGTCGTCATCCTGGACAGTCCCTCCCTGCTTCCTGTCACAGACCCGACGGTGCTCGCAGGCATGGTGGACGGCGTCCTGCTGATTGTAGATAGCACATCCGCCAAGCGAACAGCTCTGTCCCATGCATGTGAGGACCTGGCGAGGGTAAATGGGCGGCTGATAGGCGTTGTAGTCAACAGGATCAGCCCGCAAGGGGGCTATGGTCACTACGGGCGATATCGGTATTACTACAGGTATTACTACCGCTACTCCGACGGCGCCGACGGTCGCCAGCACCAGACCCGTCGCGACGGCCTTTTTGCGAACACCCTGGGGCGACTCCTCGCGCCTCGTCGGCACAAACGAAAAGGCCATTGATGGTCCCGCAAGTTCAAGACCGTTGCCCTCTCTTCGCCAGACCTTCTGACGAGGCTTCATAGTGCACTCTCCCTCTCGCACACACCACGAGCAGGGCTTTGTCAGCCCCTATCTGAAGACAGGCCTGCTCGTTCTTCTGGGATTGGCCGCGGTGTACCTGCTGGCGCATGCCGTGACGGTCCTGGCGGCGGGCATCACCATCGGCACGATAGTCCGCGAGACCATTCCGCCAGTCCTGGTTGCGGCGGCGTTTCTGCTGGTGTGGGCTGCGGACATACGCGGCGTGACGCAAGGGCTGACACCCAAGAGGCTCGGGATAGGCGAAATAGTTTCCATACTTGCCCTGGCGGTTCTCGTGGGCTTTTTTATCGTGAGTCTCGCGTCGTCCTACTCCGTGACTTATCTCCTGGTCATTGGACTGGCCATCGTCGGCGTCGTCACCTCCGTCATACTGGCCCTGACGTCCGATGGGCCCAGGCCTGTCGTCGTCTTTCTGTTGGCGTATCCCCTGATAGCCTATCTGGAGAGCGAATTCAACTTCCGGGAAGCACTTGCCCAAGTCCTCACCGTGGGGCCCTTTACCTACACACCGTCTCTCGCATTCATATGGATCCTGACTCTGGCGGTGCTCCTGCGCAAGCTCGCGACAAGGCAGGCCCTGACGCGCACGCGCCTGGACCTGTTCATTTTGGCATGGCTGTTCGTGCTATTCCTGTCGTCCCTTAACTCCCGGCTACCCCTGGAAAGCCTCCAGGAACTGCTCAACGATGCCACCATGCCGCTGTTGTTCTTCGTCATTGTCAATCGTACTCACACGCGTCACGACGTTGTTACTTTATGCCTGGCCCTTCTCATCGCCTCCTTCGTTCGGCTCGCGATCCTGTTGTACTTCTACCTCCTTTTGTTGCAGCGCGATGTCTCCTTTGGTGTCGGGGCCAGCATCTTCAAACTCGGTGTACACATGGGCGTATTGGGATGGATAGCATCAACTATCCTGCCGCTGTCTCTTGTCTTTGTGGCTTACTCGCCGCGTTTCAGAGCAAAGCTTGCCCTCCTGGGCCTCGCGGCCTTCAGCGTCGTGGTGATTCTCGTTATACGCATCCGCTCGGCGGTCATCGCCAGCTTCCTTCCGGCCGTCCTTTTGATGATCCAAGTCCGTGCGAAGGCAGCCTGGTACTTCGCGGGGGCAATGGTTCTGACGGCGGTACTGGTACTGGCCGTCGGCACCGAACCACTGTGGCTCGACCGCTTTCAATCGTGGACATCCTTACAAGCAATAGAGACGGAGCAGGCCCAGCGTCTCGACCTGTGGCAGGCCGCGGTCCGTATGACCCTGGACCACCCGCTTCTGGGCGTTGGCCTGCGCATGTTCGAAGAGGTCTCTCCTCAGTATTTGCACACGGATTGGTCAGCCGAGGGTCGCGGCAGCTCTTATGCCCACGAAGTGCTCCTTCACTACGCCTCCGCAGGCGGCTTGGGGGCTTTGGCGGCGGTTCTGGGCCTGCACATTGTCGCCCTCCGGACGGCCTGGATCATCGGAAGGAAGAACGCTGATCCGCAACTCAGGGCGCTGGCGCTGGGGCTTTCCTGGGCTGTCACAAGCATGTTGCTGAGCGGGCTGATCGGAGGCACGGGGTTCGCATCAGGTAACGCCCCGGACCGCCCCATGGGACAAACAGACCAGGGGATCTTTTTTTGGGTTGTGGTGGGCCTAGTATTTGTCATGGCAGCACTTACTTCGGAGCGAGTGAGCGCCAGCGAGCATCAAGTATAATGCTGGGCGATGGACTTCGACCTCAAGAGCATCGGGTCACAGGAACTCGCGTTCCCCGCATCCACGGCAGCCGCCGGAGCAGCGGGACGCTGATGTCACGACGCCCGCTGTCCTCCTACGCCCAGCCATGAGCACACGCCTTCGCATTTGCTACATAGGCTGGAGCGACTATCCCCACCTTCTGCGCTGGGCCAAGTGGTTCGCGGCCAGAGGCCACGATGTGCACGTCCTGGCAGGTTATCCAATCTCTGCCCAAGGCATCACCATGCACGACATTATGCCCGCGCCATCGGGACTTCCCCGGTGGAGACGGTACCTTCGCGGAGAGGTCAATATCAGCGCGGCGTACTGGCTCCGGACGGTGCTGCGCGTGCGGAGCCTGGTCAAAGAGATCAGTCCGGATATCCTCCACTCGCACTCGCTCTACTATCCCGGCTACATGGGCGCCCTGACAGGCTTTCAGCCCTACGCCATCACCGCGTGGAGCTACGACGACGCCACACTTGGCTATGCGCCGCACGCGGCGACCCGCCCCCTGCGCCGCCTCTTCGCGCGGTGCGCTCTGGGCCGCGCCCGTCTGATCACCGGCATCTCGAACGACCTGGTGCGCGAGATGGTACGCGCGGGCGCCCCGTCAGACAGGATCATACAGTTCAACTGGGGCGTCGACCTGCAAAGGTTCAACCTCACCCAGTCCCGTGCGGACGCCCGCCGCAAACTGGGGCTGCTGGAGAACGCCCCCGTCGTCCTCTCCGTCCGCAACATGGGCGACCCGTGCAACGTGGAGACCCTCGTCCAGGCCATTCCAGACGTACTCCGCCGCGCGCCGCGAACGCACTTTGTCTTTACCTGGAACTACGCCCAGCCTGACCGCCTTCAGTGGGTCCAGGACCGTGTGCGGGAATATGGCGCTCAGGAGAATGTCCGACTGGTGGGTCGCGTGCCGCACGAAGAGCTTGCCACGTACTATCAGGCGGCAGACGTGTTCGTTTCCCTGGCGACGTGGGACTCCGGACCGATCTCGATGGTGGAGGCGATGGCGTGCGGCGCCGTGCCGGTCATGGGCGCGCTGCCCAGCGTCAGAGAGTGGATAACGGACGGCGAGAACGGCTATCTGGTCTCCCAGACCAACGCGGCCCAGGTGGCCGGGACGATTGTGAACGTGCTGGAGCATCCGAAGAAGCACCAGGAAATCGCCTGCGCGAACTGGCGTATTATTCAGGAACGCGCTGATTTCAACGAGCGCATGATGTTCATGGAACAGCGGTATAGAAAGCTGTTAGACTAGCCACAGGTCCGAAATAATGGCGAACGGAGGCTCAATAGGGGAAAACCCACTCACCTCCTTGGAAGAATTCATCCCGACCCACCGCGCTGCGCCGTCCATGTATGGCTTCCTGCGACACACGAGTTCGCCGTGATCTGCTGAAATCCGTGATGGAGACATCCAGGAAAGAGGCCAACACCCACTGATGAACACCAAGCAACAGCGCATCTTCTTCGTGCTCCCGCACGCCAACCTGAGAGGCGGCAACAAGATCGTGTTCGAAGTCGCTGATGGGCTCACCGACCACGGCTACTCTATCACGATCCTCACTCCAACCGGCCACCCTCCCGCCTGGATGAACGTAAAAACCCCCTTTGGGTCGTGGGACCACTGGCGAAAACGTATCACGGACGACGACATAGCGATCATGACCTGGGACTATGACGCGGACTACCTCATGGACATTCGCGGCTACAAGGGCTACTACGTCCAGCACTTCATGCACTTCATCGAGGACATCTTCAAGCTGCCGCTGGACTTCTTTGTCAGCGAGTCCTCCTACATCCAGAAGCACACGCTGGAGACTTATGGCGTGCGCTCGCACCTAATCATGCCTGGCATCGCCCACACGGTTTTTCAACCCTATCCGGATGTCCCGCGGATTGGCAACCGGGTGATGACCCTCGGCTGGGGCGGCTGGAAGGGCACGGAGGACGTTGAGAAGGCCATCGAGCTAGTGCGCGCCCAAGGCCAGCCCGTGGACTTCACGTCCGTGCATGACCTTTCATCGGAGGAGATGGCCCGCGCGTACTGCTCCTCCGCCGTGTACGTCTCCGGGTCCTGGTACGAGGGCTTCGGCCTGCCACTGCTGGAGGCCATGGCCTGCGGCTGCCCCGTCGCCACCACCGATAGCAAAGGCATCGACGACTTCGCCATTGACGGCGAGACCTGCCTCAAGGTGCCGCCACGCGACCCGGAAGCCATGGCTGCGGCTGTCCTGCACCTCCTGCGGGACCCCGGCCTGCGCCGACGGCTGGCCGCCAACGGGCTTGCCATGGCGCAGCGATTCGGATGGGAGCGCAGCATAGACGCGTGGGAGGAGCTGCTGGGCCTGCGCTCTGGCCGTCCGCATTTCCTGGAGGCGGGCGACTATGAGAGGCTTGCCGCGCCCTCGCCGGAAACCCGGCAGGTCATACGCCGCGTCCGCCAGACCTGCGCCCGGCGCCGACGTGAGGAGCGCCTTGCCCGCATCAAAAGCGCGCTGCGCCGCGTCCTGCCCTTTCGATGACCCGCCTGGCGTCGCGCCGCCTCGGCGCACCTTACCTCAGAAATCGTCTATACTGGATTGCCAGCACATCTATGTGCAGCCGCTTATTTATCTTGAAAGAGGCCCATGAGCGCCACTCCCTTTCTGAGCGTGGTCATCCCCACCTACAACCGCCTGCCGCAGCTCCGGCAGTGCCTGGACGCGCTGTACCGGCAGAGCTACCCTCTAGCCGACTACGAGATCATCGTTGTGGACAACGGCTCCACGGATGAGACTCCGCGCTTCCTTGCCGACATCAGGCCGCCGCCCGGCGTCGCGCTCCTCACCCTGCGCGAGTCGAAGCGGGGGCCCGCGGCGGCGCGTAACCGCGGCATCCGCCACGCCAGAGGGCACATCGTGCTCATCACCGGCGACGACATCACGGCACCGCCCGACCTGCTGGAGCAACACGCGGCATGGCACCGCCGCCTGCCGGACGAGCATGTGGCCGTCCTGGGTTTGACCACGTGGGCGCCGGACAAGCCCGTCACCGCCTTCATGCGCTGGCTGGAGAACGGCGGCCCGCAGTACAAGTTCGGCTCCATCACGAACAAAGACAACGTCTTCTACGGCCACTTCTACACCTCCAACGTCTCGGTGAAACGCAGCTTCCTCCTCGCCGCCGGCCTGTTCGACGAGGACTTTCCGTATGCATCGCACGAAGACACGGAGCTGGCCTATCGGATGTCCCGTATGGGCATGCGCCTCGTCTATAATGAGCGTGCCGTGGGCTACCATGACCACTACACAACGCTGGACAGCGCGCTGCGGCGCATGGAGAAGGTAGGCGAGACGGAAGGCATGTACCGACTCAAGGCACATGGAGAAACACCCGACCCGGCCCTCCTCCGCGAGCCTTCCGCGCTACGACGCGTCCTGGGGCAGATCAGATTCAAAGCGCTTCTGATGTTGGGGCGGGCGACGGAACGCTGGCTCGTCCTGCCAGGCGTCTACAATTATCTGCTGGACAAGGCCCAGGTCGTCGGCAGGCGGACATGGGCGCGGCAGTACGCCGCCCGTGCTGAAAGGCGCTAGACGACACATGTTTCAGGACAACCACGCCAATATCTGGGCGGATGTCTCCCCCGCTTGCCTCCTGTGCGGCGGCCCTTCCAAGCCGTTTTTCGCCGTGGACACCTCGCGTTACTCGTTTTCGACAAACGTCCGGCCAGCCATCACGCGCTGCCGGGGATGCGGACTCGCGTGGGTGAATCCGCGACTGGTGGAGGTGGCGCCCGCCGAGGCTGAGGCGGCCGCAGCGCAGGAGCGCCGCATCGAAGGCCCCGCGGGGTCCGAGCGAGAGCGGGCCCCTGACGTACTCGCCCACATAGGCCGCCACGCCCGTCCGGGACGGCTCTTGGACATAGGCTGCGGCTACCTCTTGAAGCTCGCCGCCGAGAGCGGGTGGCAGGCCGTCGGCGTCAACCCCAACGCAAAGGAAGCGCAATACGCGCGCGCCGAGATGGGTGTCGCCGTGCCCGCCCGCGTCGTGGAGGAGGCGGGCTTCCCCGACGCGTCGTTTGACGTCGTGTCCCTGGTCGAGGTGCTGGAGCACCTGGCTGACCCTGTCTCCGTCCTGCGCCAGGCGAACAGGGTGCTCCGCCCGGACGGCCTGCTGTACCTCCAGACGCCCGACCTGGACTGTGTTGAGGCGCGGCTGCTGAAACACCGCTGGGTCATGGTCTATGTGAATTCCCACTGGTTCTTCTATTCGGACAGGCCTCTCCGGCAACTGCTCCAGCGGACAGGCTTCCGGGTGGTGGAACGTCCCCTGTGGGCCCGCGGGCGGCATGCGTGGGGAGTCCCGCTCAAGTTTGCTCTCGGCCTTTTGGGATTGAGCAGTCTGACCTCTATCACTGTGATCGCGCGGAAGGTGGGGCCAGCTTGAAGTCAACCCGAAGAACTCGATATTCGGAGCCTACGTGAACACATGAAAGGCGTCGTCCTCTCGGGAGGCAAAGGCAGCAGGCTCCGCCCCTTCACGTACACGGGGGCCAAGCAGCTCGTGCCCATCGCGAACAAGCCTATCCTGTTCTACGCGCTGGAGCACCTGGTCGCGGCGGGCATCCAGGACATCTGCATCATCGTCGGAGAGACCGGCGACCAGATCAAGACCGCGGTCGGCGACGGCGCGCTGCTGGGAGCCCGCATGACATACATCGAGCAGTCCGCGCCCCTGGGCATAGCCCACGCCATCGGCCTGGCGCGCGACTTCGTGGGACAAGACAGGTTCGTGGTCTTCCTGGGCGACAATTTCATCCTCGGCGGAATCCAGCCGTTCGTGGAAAGCTTCCAGGCCACGGGCCAGAACTGCCAGATACTCCTGCACGAGGTGACGAACCCCTCGGACTTCGGCGTCGTGGCCCTTAACGACGGGCGCATCGTCTCCATTCAGGAGAAGCCCAAGACTCCGCCGAGCAACCTGGCGATCGTCGGCATTTACATGTTCGACTCCTCCGTCTTCGACGCCATAGACCACATCCGTCCCTCATGGCGCAACGAGCTGGAGATAACCGACGCCATCCGCTACCTGCTAGAAAATGGCCGCAAGGTAGGACATCAGGTACTGGCGACCCCGTGGATTGACACGGGCAAAAGGGACGACCTTCTGAACGCCAATCGTCTCATCCTCGCAAGCATGGCCGCCCGCAACGAGGGGACTGTTGACGCCGAGACGCGCGTCACGGGCGCCGTGGTCATCCAGAACGGCGCCAGAGTGGAGAAAAGCGTCTTGCATGGCCCGTGTATCATTGGAGAGAAGACGATTGTGCGCAACTCGCGCATCGGGCCCTATACGTCCATCTACCACGACTGCCGCGTGGAAGGGAGCAAAGTGGACAACTGCATCGTCCTGGAGCACAGCTCCATCCTCGACACGCCCGGCCGTGTGACGGAGAGCGTCATCGGCCGCTACGTGGAGGTGTCCCGCTCCACGCACCGTCCTGCTGCGTCCAAACTGGTCCTGGGCGACCACAGCAAAGTCGAGTTCAGGTAAAGGCTCGATGACTTCCCGTACAGTGCTCGTAACAGGCGGCTCGGGGTTCATCGGCAGCAACTTTGTCCGCTATGCCCTGCGCGCGCACCCGGACTGGCGCGTCGATCCGTTCTCGAGC